>NZ_JBMIQH010000011.1:0-243421 GCF_056155635.1 Paraburkholderia sp. BR10141
CCGGTTGTGCGGCGTGCCGATCGATGAATGCGTCGGGCGCGGCACGGGCCTCGACAATGCGGGCCTCGCGAAAAAGCGCAATGTGCTCGCGGCGGCGCTCGCGCATCACGCCGATGCGCGCGAGCCGCTCGACGTGCTCGCCGCGTTCGGCGGCTTCGAAATCGCGATGATGGCGGGCGCATATCTCGAAGCGGCGCGCTCGCGCATGGCGATTCTCGTCGACGGCTTCATCGCCACCTCGGCGCTGCTCGTGGCCGACTCGCTCGCGCCGAACGTGCGCGACTACTGCGTGTTTGCGCACGCATCGAACGAAGCGGGGCACCGTCGCATGCTTGATCACTTCGGCGCGCGCGAACTGCTTACGCTCGACCTGCGTCTGGGCGAGGGCACGGGCGCGGCGCTGGTGGTGCCGCTGCTGCGCGCGGCGGTGGCGTTCCTCAACGACATGGCGAGCTTCGAGTCGGCCGGCGTCGACAATCGCAGTGATCGCCACGCCTGAGCGCCGCGCGATGAATCCGCTTGCGGAGCTGCGTTACTTCTTCACGGCGCTCGGCTATTTCACGCGCGTCCCGGTGCCGCGCTGGGTGGGATTCGAGCCCGCCTGGCTCAACGCGGCGGCGCGTTACTTTCCGTTCGTCGGCGCGTTGATCGGCGCGCTTGGGGCGCTCGTCTATCTCGCCGCGTTGCGCGTGTTTCCGGCGAACGTGGCCGTGCTGCTGTCGATGGCGGTCACGCTCCTCGCGACGGGCGCCTTCCACGAAGACGGTCTCGCCGACTGCCTCGACGCATTCGGCGGCGCGTACGCCCGCGAGGACGTGATGCGCATCATGCACGATTCGCGCATCGGTGCATTTGGCGCGATCGGTCTCGTGGTGGCGCTCGCGCTCAAGTGGCAGACGCTCGCGGCGCTGCCGCCGGCACGCGCCGCGATGCTGATGATCGCCGGCCACGCCGCGAGCCGCGCGTGCGCGATCAGCTATCTCGTCTCGCTCGAGTATGTGCGTGCCGAGGGCAAGGCCAAGCCCGTCGCGCAGCGCATGAGCATGCCCGCGTGGCTGTGCGCGTGCGTGTTCGGCTTGCCGTGGCTGTTCTGGCCGGTGTGGTCCGGTGCGCCCGACTGGCGCGCGGGCGTCGCGACGCTCGGCGTGCTCGCCGTGTTGCGCTATGCACTGGGGCGTTACTTCGTGCGGCGCATCGGCGGCTATACGGGCGATTGTCTCGGCTTGGCGCAACAGGTGTTCGAGATCGCCATCTACCTCGTGGGACTCGCATGGATCTCGTTCTGATCCGCCATCCCGCCGTGGCGGTGGATGCGGGCGTCTGCTACGGCGCGAGCGATGTGCCGCTCGCGGGCGACGCGACGCAGCAGGCCGCGTCGCTCGCTGAGCGGATCGCGGCGCTCGGCGTGCGCGAACCGCAGCGTATCGAAACGAGCCCGCTCACGCGCTGCGCGAGCGTGGCGGCGGCGCTCGGCCGTCTGCGCGGCCACACGCCGCAAGCCGAAGCACGCCTCGCGGAGATGGATTTCGGCGCATGGGAGATGCAGCGCTGGGACGCGATCGAGCGCGCGCAGATCGACGCATGGGCCGCGAATTTCGAGCATGCGCGCGAGCATGGCGGCGAGAGCGTCGCGCAGTTCGATGCGCGCGTGAGCAACTGGTTCGATACGCTCGACGCGCGCGAGAAGCGCACCGTTTGGGCCGTCACGCATGCGGGCGTGATCCGCACCGTCACGGCGCGCGCGCTCGGCATGCCGCTCGCGCGTTGCGTGCGCTGGCCGCTGGAGATGGGCGCCATCGTGCATTTGCGTTACGACTCGTCAAGCGCCCTATGGCTGCTCGCGCGCTGGAACGCCTGGTAAGTCGCTGAGGATAGCGAATCAATGCGCGGCGGCGTTGCGCGAGCGGGCGAGGTCGAGATCCTCGCACAACTGCGCCGCGCCCTGGGCGATGCGCGGCGCGGGGCGCGTGAGCAGATCGCCGTCGATGGCGAAGAGATTGCCGCGCGCGACGGCGGCTAGCGCCGGCCAGGCGCGCCAGCGCTCGAGGCCCGGCAGCGGGCGCTCCGGCGACGTCGCGCCTTGCGACGCGGTGACGATCGCATCGGGATTGGCCGCGAGGACGGCTTCCGTCGATACCGTCGGCACGAGCGGTTCGAGGGCCGCGAACACGTTGCGGCCGCCGCAGAGCGCGATCACGTCGCTGATCATGTGCGAGCCGTTGATGGTCATCAGCGGCTGATCCCAGACTTCGTAGAACACGCTCACGGATGCGCGCTGCGCATAGCGCGCGTGCAGCTGCGCGATGTCGCGGCGGTAAGCATTCGCGGCGGCCTGCGCAGCGTCTTCGGTGCCGAGCAGCACACCGAGGCGCGTGAGCGAGGTCGCGACATCGTCGAGCTTGTGTGGCTCGCTGAAAAAGAGGGGGATGTGCAGCGCGCGCAGACGATCGAGCTGTTGCTGAGCGTTGCCGTGACGCCAGACCACGATGAGGTCGGGCTTGAGCGCGGCGATGCGCTCGAGGTCGAGCGCGCGATTGTCGCCCACGCGCGGCACCTTTTGCGCTTCGGGCGGGTAGTCGCTATAGGCCACGGCGCCGACCACCTTCGCGCCGCCGCCTGCGGCGTAGAGCAGCTCGGTCACGTGGGGCGCGAGGCTCACTACGCGCTGCGCTGGCGCGGGGAGGGTGACGGTGTTGCCCGCGTCGTCGATGGCGGTGACGGTCGCATGCGCGGCGCACGGCAGGAGCGTCGCGGCCAGCAGCGCCAACGCAATGACGGCTGCGCGCATCAGCCGATCGCCCGCATGGCTTGTCCGAGTGCGCTTTCGAAGCGCTGCCATTCGCTTTCTGACGCGGGCAGGCCAAAGCGCAGGCTGGCCGGTGCGTCGAAGCGGCGCGTCCATACGGCGTGGCGCGCGAGTGCGTCCTGCAGCACCGGCGCGCGTGGGTCCGCGAGCCACGCGAACAGCGGCGTGGCGTGCGGCGTGAAGCCGTGAGCGCGCAACAGCGCGACGAGGCGCGCGCTTTCGGCGGCGAGCCGAATGCGCGTTTCGTTCTGCCACGCGCTGTCTTCGAACGCATGGGTGACCGCGTGGCGCGCCGGCCCGCTCACGGTCCACGCGCCCAGATGCACGCGCAACGCGGCCAGCAGGGCAGGCGCGCCGAGCGCGAATCCGCAGCGCGCGCCCGCGAGCCCGAAGAACTTGCCCGGCGAGCGCAGCACGACGAGTCCTGCGCGGCGGGTTGCGTGCGCAAGCGTTTCGGAGCGCTCATGGCCGAACGCATCGGCAAAAGCTTCGTCGACGATCAGCGTGCCGCCGCGCGCCGCGAGTTGCGCATGCCAACGCAGCAGGCGGTCGGCAGCAAGATGCGTAGCCGTCGGATTGTTCGGATTCACCACGACGGCATGCGTGACGGTATCGGGCAGCGTGTCCTGCATGACATCGAGCGGCACGATCTCATGGCCCGCGCGCGCGAACGCCGGTGCGTACTCCCCGTAAGTGAGCGCAGCGATTGCTACACGCGCGCGCGGCAACAACGCGGGCAGCGCGCGGATCGCGGCCTGGCTGCCCGCCACCGCCAGCACGTGGCGGGCGTCGGGCGCGCCGTAGTAGTGCGCGGCGCTCGCAGCGAAGCCGTCCCCGTCGTCGGGCAGGCGCCGCCATGCCGCGGATGGCACCGGCGGCACAGGGTAGCCGTGCGGATTGATGCCGGTGGAGAGGTCGATCCACTCGTCCCAGGCGATGCCGTAACGCTGCGCGGCTTCGTGCAGATTGCCGCCGTGCGCGACGAGTGCGGCTGGTTGTTCAGACATGGCTCGCCACGCTCACGAAGGCCAGCGCGAGCAGCGCGGCGAGCCACAAAATGGTGGTGCGCTCGACGAGCCGCAAGGCCGCGTCCACGTGCTGCGCGCGCGGCGGCGAGCCCGCGCCGAGCGCCGGGCGCTCCTCCAGCATGCCGTGATACACGGCCGCGCCGCCCAGCAGCACGTTCAGGCTGCCCGCGCCGGAGGCCATCACCGGACCCGCGTTCGGGCTCTCCCAGCGATGCGCCTGTTCGCGCCAACAGCGCAGCGCCACGCGCGTGTCGCCGAGCAGCGCGTAGCTCGCGGCCGTGAGGCGCGCGGGAATCCAGTTGAGCACGTCGTCGATGCGCGCGGCCGCCCAGCCGAAGCGCAGGAAGCGCGGGGTGCGATAGCCCCACATGGCATCGAGCGTGTTGGCGAGACGAAACGCGAGGGCGCCCGGGCCGCCCGCGATCGCGAACCAGAACAGCGCGCCGAAGATCGCGTCGTTGCCGTTTTCGAGCGCCGATTCGACGGCCGCGCGCGAGAGCGCGGTGGCGTCCGCCCCGGCTGTGTCGCGCGAGACGATGCGGCCGGTCAGCTCGCGCGCGGCGGCGAGGTCGCGCCGGGCGAGCGCGGCGCCGATCGGCGCGATGTGCTCCGTGAGGCTGCGGGCGCCGAGCGCGAACCACAGCAGCGCGACGTGCAGTGCCCAGGCGAGCGGCCAGGGTAGCAGGGCGCACAGCAGCGCGGCGACGATGACGGGCGGGGCAACGGCGGCGAGCCATGCGACGAGGCCGAGCGGACGGCCGCGGCGGCCCGTGTTCAGGCGCGCTTCGATCTGGTTCGCGTATTTGCCGAAGGCGACGAGCGGGTGTGCACGGCGCGGTTCGCCGAGCCAGCGGTCCACGGCGACGCCGGCCACGGCGAGCGCGGCGGTGACGGGTAGCGAGAGCATCATGAGGTCCCGCGCGGCGCTTTGAGCACGAGAGGCAGGCCCGCGGCGACAAGCGTGGCGCGGTCGGCGAGCGCCGCGATGCGCTGATTGAGGCGGCCGAGTTCGTCCACGTAAAGGCGCGTGGCCGCGCCCATCGGCACGACGCCCATGCCGATCTCGTTGCTCACCACGAGCACCGTGCCTTGTGCGCGCTCGCAGGCGGCGGCGAAGGCGTCGAGGCGCTCGCGCCAGTCGGACAGCGGCGCTTCGGAGTCGGCGGGGCAAAGCAGGTTCGCGAGCCACAGCGTGAGGCAGTCGATCAGCACGCACTGGCCGGGCCCCGCGGCTGCGTCAAGTGCGCCCGCGAGATCGAGCGGCGCCTCGGCGAGCGCCCAGTGCGCGGGCCGCCGCGCGCGATGGTGGCCGATGCGCTCGGCGAACTCGGTGTCGTCCGTCACGCGCGCGGTGGCGATATAGGTGACGGGCAGGCCGCTCGCGGCAGCGAGCCGTTCGGCGTGCGCGCTCTTGCCCGAGCGCGCGCCGCCGACGATGAAGGTGAGATCGCGCGAATTCATCGCGTGATTGTAACGGCTGCACCCAGGCTCGCTGTTGTCCCATCGGTCAATGTCGCGCCGTGGTCCTGCGCCGTGGTCCTGCATCGGGCGGCGGCGCGATGGGATAATGCGCGTTCGCCTTCGCTGCCCACCCATGCGCTTCATGACCGCCACGCTACCCGCCATGCCCCGCGTACCCACCGGCACGCTGATGATCCAGGGCACGACCTCCGATGCCGGCAAGAGCACGCTCGTCGCCGGCCTGTGCCGCCTCGCGCGCCGCGCGGGTGTACGCGTCGCGCCGTTCAAACCGCAGAACATGGCGCTCAACAGCGCCGTGACCGTGGATGGCGGCGAGATCGGCCGCGCCCAGGCGCTGCAGGCTGTCGCCGCCGGCATCGAGGCGCACACCGACCTCAATCCGGTGCTGCTCAAGCCCAATAGCGACCTCGGCTCGCAGGTCATCATCCACGGCAAGGCGCGCATGAATCTCAACGCGCGCGCGTACCAGGACTACAAGCCGCTCGCGCGCGAGGCCGTGCTGGCGTCCTACGCGCGTCTGCGCGCGCGCTACGACACGGTGTTCGTGGAGGGCGCGGGCAGCCCCGCCGAAGTCAACCTGCGCGCCAACGACATCGCCAACATGGGTTTCGCCGAGGCGGTCGATTGCCCGGTCGTGCTCGTGGCCGACATCGACCGGGGCGGCGTATTCGCGCATCTGATCGGCACGCTGGCCTGTCTTTCCCAGAGCGAGCGCGCGCGCGTCAAAGGTTTCGTCATCAACCGTTTTCGCGGCGACCGCACGCTGCTGGAACCGGGCCTCGCCTGGCTCGAGCAGCAGACGGGCAAGCCGGTGCTCGGCGTCGTGCCGTATCTGCACGGCCTCACGCTCGACGCGGAGGACATGCTGCCCGGCGCGGTCCACAGCGGCGCGCAGGCCGCCGGCGAGACGCTGCGCGTGGTGGTGCCGGCGCTGCCGCACATCAGCAACCACACCGACTTCGACGCGCTGCGCGCCCATCCGCAGGTCGATTTCACCTATGTGCGCACGGGCGAAGCGCCGCCCGCCGCCGATCTCGTGATCCTGCCGGGCTCGAAGAACGTGCGCGACGACCTCGCGTGGCTGCGCGCCCAGGGCTGGGAGACGGCGCTCGCGCGGCATCTGCGCTATGGCGGCCGCGTGATCGGTATTTGCGGCGGCATGCAGATGCTCGGGCGCGCGATTGCCGATCCGCACGGCGTGGAGGGCGAGCCGGGCGCGGTCGAGGGTTTCGGCTGGCTCGACTACGAGACCGTGCTCACGCGCGAAAAGACCTTGAAGAACGTGACGGGCGCGCTCGCACTGGAAGGCGCTAACGGGCATGCGGACGCGGGCCCGGCGCGCGTGGCGGGCTACGAAATTCATATGGGCGAGACGCGCGGGCGGGCGCTAGCGTCGCCCGCGCTGTGGCTCGCTGAGGGAGACGAGGGGGCGACGCGCCCCGATGGTGCGCGCTCGGCGGACGGCCAGATTCTCGCGACCTACGTGCACGGCCTCTTCGACACGCCGCAAGCCTGCGCGGCGCTCTTGCGCTGGGCCGGGCTCGCGCAGGCGCGCGCGGTGGACTATCCGGCGTTGCGCGAGGCGTCGCTTGAGCGGCTGGCGGACACGCTCGCGGCGAGCCTCGATCTGGAGAAGGTGTTCGGCGTAATCCGCTGACAGCGCAGCTAAAAGCGCGGCTGCCCGGCTCAGTAAAGCACCATCTGCGTACAGCGGAACAGCGCGATGGTCTTGCCGTCCGGGCCGCTCACGGTGGCGTCCCAGACCTGGGTGCTGCGCCCGAGGTGCACGCCCTTGGCCACGGCCGAGATCGTGCCTTCGCGCGCGGTGCCGAGATGATTGCTCTTGATCTCGATGGTCGTGAAGTTTTTCGCGTTGGGCGGCAGGTGCGCGAGGCAGGCGTAGCCGCAGGCCGTGTCGGCGAGACCGATCACCGTGGCGGCGTGCAGGAAGCCATTGGGGGCGAGCAGGTCGCTGCGCACGTCGAGTTCGGCGCGCAGCAGGCCTTGCTCGAGGACCAGCGGCCGAAAGCCCAGCAAATCGGGCAGGCGGCCGCGCTGCCTCTCGAGCAGGGATTCGATCGTGATGTCGTGGCGTAGCGTGCTCATGGTCGCTCAGTCTCCTTGATTTGATATGAACATTGCGGGTGCGCGCTCGTGGGGGGCTTCGGCGGCGCGCAATTTGCCGATAATATCGGACGGTTGATTCGGGGCGCCGGCTCGTCCGCAAGTCGCCTCGCAAGGTATCGAAACACGCATCACGCAAAATCACGGCAATCCGGCTGGCCTTGCGCCAGCCATCCTGACGGGAGCATTCATGACGGTAATCGTGGTGGCGAATCCCAAGGGCGGCGTGGGAAAGAGCACGCTGTCCACCAATCTGGCCGGCTATTTCGCCGCGCAAGGCGAGTGGGTGGCGCTCGCGGACCTCGACCGGCAGCAGTCCTCGCACGCATGGCTCGATCTGCGGCCCGCGACGCTGCCGGCGATCGAAAGCTGGCAGGTCGATCTGGACAACCCGGCCAAGCCGCCCAAGGGACTCGAGCACGCAGTCATCGACACGCCCGCCGGCCTGCACGGCAACCGGCTCCAGGCGATCATCGAGCTGGCGGACAAGGTGATCGTGCCGCTGCAGCCCTCGATGTTCGACATTCTTGCCACCCAGGACTTCCTCAACCGCCTCGCCAAGGAAAAGTCCGTGCGCAAGGGGGCGATCCAGGTGGGCGTGGTGGGCATGCGGGTGGATGCGCGCACGCGCTCGGCCGAGCAGCTGCAGCGCTTCGTCGAGGGCCTGGAACTGCCGGTGCTGGGCTATTTGCGTGACACGCAGAACTACGTGCAGCTCGCTGCGCACGGCCTCACGCTGTGGGACGTCGCGAAGAGCCGGGTCGAGAAGGACCTCGACCAGTGGCAGTCGATCATCGGTTGGGTCGACGGCAAATAAGCGCGCCAAAAGGCGGGCAAGCGCGGCGGCGCGGGCCCGATGAGCCGCGTCCGCCAGCCCCGCGGTTTAGCTCCAGGCCTGCGTGGGCACGTGGTCGCGGCTGCCCTTGATGCGGTTGTTCTCGTCCACGAACACGAGGTCCGGTTTCCAGCCGGCCTTGAGCTCTTCCTCTTCCACGTTCGCGAAGGCCGCGATGATCACGAGGTCGCCCAGTTGCGCGCGGCGCGCGGCCGAGCCGTTCAGCGAGATCATGCCGCTACCGCGCTCGCCCTTGATCGCGTAGGTCGTGAAGCGCTCGCCATTGTTGATGTTCCAGATGTCGATGCGCTCGTTTTCGACGATGTTCGCCGCTTCGAGCAGGTTTTCGTCGATGGCGCACGAGCCTTCGTAGTGCAGCTCGCAGTGCGTGACCGCGACGCGGTGGATCTTCGACTTGAGCATATGGCGTTGCATGGAGGGTCTCCTCAGGCGAGCGGGCGCGCGGCCCGCCGCGGGTAAGCGGAATCTGGGGGATCGGGTGAAAGCGGGACGGCGCGGCCGCCCGCGGCCCTCAGATTTCGAGGTTGTCGATCAGGCGCGTCGCGCCGAGCTTCGCGGCGGCCAGCACGACGAGCGGCGATTCGGCGTCGCCGGCCACGCCCGGTGAGGGCGGCAGCAGGTTCGCGCGCTTGCGGATCGCGATGTAGTCGGGCTTCCAGCCGCGCGCGGCGAGCGTCGCCATGGCGTCGAGTTCGAGCTGCTGGAAGTCGCGGCGGCCCGACAGCACCGACTCGCGGATCGCGCGCAGCACGCCCGCCAGTTGCGGCGCCTCGGCGCGCTCGGCTTCCGTAAGGTAGCGGTTGCGCGAGCTGAGCGCGAGGCCGTCGGTGTCGCGCACGGTTTCGGCGGCGATCACTTCGGTCGGCAGCGCGAACTGGTTGCACATCGCGCGCACGATCATGAGCTGCTGGTAGTCCTTCTTGCCGAACACGGCCACGCGCGGCTGCACGCACGACATCAGCTTCATGACGACCGTGCACACGCCTTCGAAGAAACCGGGGCGGAACTCGCCTTCCAGAATGTCGCCGAGATCGTGGGGCGGGCGCACGCGGTACTCCTGCGGCTGCGGATACATGTCGCGCTCGGTGGGCGCGAACAGCACGTAGACGTTTTCCTTCTGCAGCTTCTCGATGTCGTCCTGAAGCGTGCGCGGATACTTGTCGAAGTCCTCGTTCGGGCCGAACTGCAGCCGGTTGACGAAGATACTCGCCACGACCGGGTCGCCGTGCTGGCGTGCGAGGCGCATCAGCGAGAGATGGCCTTCGTGCAGGTTGCCCATGGTCGGCACGAACGCCGTGCGGTTTTGGCCGCGCAACTGGTCGCGCAATTCCTGAATCGAGCTGATGACTTTCATGGTCGGATGCTTTATGCCTCGCGCGGGGGCAAGACTTGGGTTGCACGGCCGCAAGCCAGAGACCCGGACGAAGGGCCGCGAGCGGACGTTGCGCGCCCGGTCCGCGCGAGTGGCGCGGTGCCCCGTATATGGGACGAGACCGGGCAGGCGCGGGCGATTGTAGTGGATTTGTGAATGCGGCGCACCCGCCTCGGGTAGGGGCTTGTCCTGACATTCCGCTGTGCGGCCCTTTGGAGGTTCCCGCGCGATGCGGTCCTATTTACTGCCTTCGCTGCGCGCGGACCCGGGCAAGGCCGGTCGGGGATCAGGCGGGCAAATACGCGAGCCGCACGTAAATCGGCGCGAACGGTTCGGGCTGGGTGATCTCGATGAGCGATTCGCGCGACAGCTCCAGCATGGCGATGAAGTTCACGACCACGACGGGCACGCCGCGCGTAGTGTCGAACAGCTCGGAAAATTCCATGAAGCGCTCGCCCTGGAGCCGGCGCAGGATGATGCTCATGTGCTCGCGCACCGAGAGCTCCTCGCGCGAGATCTTGTGATGCTGGACGAGCTTCGCGCGCTTGATGACGTCGGCCCACGCGGCGCGCAGGTCGTTGCTGTCCACGTCGGGGAAGCGCGGCGTGATGCTCTGCTCGATGTAGACCTCGGCGCGCAGGAAGTCGCGCCCGAGCTGCGGCAACTGGTCCAGGCGCTGGGCGGCGAGCTTCATCTGCTCGTATTCGAGCAGGCGGCGCACGAGTTCGGCGCGCGGGTCCTCGGCTTCCTCGCCGGTGTCGGCCTTCTTGACCGGCAGCAGCATGCGCGACTTGATCTCGATGAGCATGGCCGCCATCAACAGATATTCGGCCGCGAGTTCGAGGTTGGTCTTGCGCAGTTGCTCGACATAGCCGAGGTACTGGGTCGTGACCTCCGCCATCGGGATGTCGAGGACGTTGAAGTTCTGCTTGCGGATGAGGTATAGCAGCAGGTCCAGCGGACCTTCGAAGGTCTCGAGGAAGACTTCGAGCGCGTCCGGCGGGATGTAGAGGTCCTGCGGGAGCTTGAAGAGCGGCTCGCCGTAAAGGCGTGCGAACGCGACGCCGTCGACCGTGTCGGGCGTCGAGTCGGTTGCGGGTGTGGTCAGCGCCTCACCGGGCGTTTGCCCGGCAGCGTGGCCCGCGTGACTGGCCGCGTGCTCGCCCGCTGGCGGCGCGCCGGCCCCGTCGGCCTCGGCCATCAGAAGTTCTGGTAGTAGACGTAAGACGTCTGCTTCACGCGCGAAGCCTGCTGGCGCTCGCGCTCGTCGAGGTCGATCGGCTGCTTGTCCCACAGGAGCGCGCGGCCCTTGCGTTGCTGTTCTTCGAGCTGCGGCTTTTGCTGCTTGAGCTGGTTGATGAACTGCGTGATGTCCGATTGATACATGGCTGACGTCCGTCCAGTAAGGCGGGGCGCCTGATTGCGCCGCGCCGCTAATTCTGTCGGCGGCAATTTTACCGCAAGCCAACGCCGCGGAACATCCGCCCGGGCGGAACGCGTTGGCCATCCCCTCGGCCGCCCCGCGCGCGCCATAGGTCCGGCCGCGCCCGCCGTTGTGGCACGCTTTGCACCTCCTCCTGGGGTTTTGACGCGCCGATGTGGTGAAATAACGCGTTTGCGCCCGTTGCCGCTTCCCGTGCCGCCCTGCGCGCGAGCGGCGCAACCGGTGGCAACCAGTTCTACGACGGCCGGAGGTGGCGTTTGGCGGGATGGGTGATCGAAGCATTGAGCGCACGGCGGCGCCCCTCGCGGGCGGCGCGGCCACGGCTCGCCGCGTGCCTGATCGTGTGCCTCGCCGTGTGCTCCGCTGTGGCACCGCCCGCCCGGGCCGACATCCTGACCACCCTCCTGCCGTGGATGCGCCCGCGCACCTACTACGAAGTCGATATCCAGGCCACCCCGCGCGATCTGCGCAAGCTGCTCGAGGCGCACCTCGACATTGCGCGCTTTGCCACGCGCGCCGACGTGAACGAGGACCAGTTCGAGTTTCTTGTGACCGCGACGCCGCAACAGGTGCGCGACCTCGCCTCGACGGCGGGCTATTTCACGCCGGTCGTGCGCACCGATGTGCGCACGATCGACGGCAGGCGGCACGTGCGGGTGAGCGTCGATCCGGGGCCGCGCACCACGATTTCGTCGGTGAAACTCGTCTTTCGCGGTCCGGTCCTCACGGAAGACCCGGCGCAGGAGAACACCGCGCGCTTCGCGTTCTCGCTGCACGAAGGCGACGCCTTTACGCAGTCGGGCTGGGACGACGCCAAGAACGGCTCGCTCAAGGCGCTGCAGGCGCGCCGCTACCTTGGCGCGAAGATTACGTTTTCGGAGGCGCGGGTCGATCCGCTCAGGCACGACGCGCAACTTTCCGTAACGTTCGACAGCGGGCCGACCTTTACGCTGGGCAAGCTCGATGTTTCGGGGCCGCGGCGCTATCCGGGCTACATCATCGACAACGTGAATCCGCTTTCGCCGGGCGAAATCTACGACCTGAAGCGCGTGGCCGAACTGCAGCGCCAGGTGCAGAACACGCCGTACTACGCGAGCGTGGCGATCGACGTCGACGCGAACACGCAAAAGCCGCTCGAGACGCCCGTGCACGTGAAGGTGAGCGAGTTCCCGTACAACAACTTCCGCGGCGGCGTGGGTTATTCGACCGATACCGGCGCGCATGTACAGGGCTCCTACACCTACCTGAACACGTTCGGGGCGGCGTGGCCGTTCCAGGTGCAGGGGCGGCTCGACCAGATCCAGAAGTTCGGTCAGGTCCAGCTTTCGATGCCGCCGGGTCCGCGCGCCTGGACCAACAGCCTCGTCGCGTCTTACACCACCACCGACGTCTCGGACACCAACATCTATAGCGCGCGCGTCGGGGTGCAGCGCACGCGCACCTCGCAGAACATCGACTATGCGTACGCGCTGATGTTCTACGACGACCGACTTACGCAGAACGTGGGGCCGTCCTCGCGGGCCTATGCGCTCGTGCCGACCTGGGGCTGGACCCGCCGCAACGTCGACGACCCGCTCTTTCCGCGCTCGGGCAACATCATCCGCGTGGAGGCGGGCCTCGCGCTCAAGAACGCGGGCGCCGAGCAAAGCTTCTTTCGCGCCTACATGCGCGGCCAGCAATACCTGCCGATCGGCCACAGCGACATCATGGTGTTCCGCGCGGAACTGGGCGGCGTGTTCACGGGCGGCCCGTCGAGCGGCATCCCCGCGTCGCTGCTGTTCCGTGCGGGCGGCTCGAACTCGGTACGCGGCTACTCGTTCCAGAGCATCGGTAACGACCAGTCGGGCTCGATCCTGCCGACCAAGTATCTCGTCACCGGCTCGGCCGAGTACCAGCACTGGTTCAGCCACGACTGGGGCGGCGCGGCGTTCTTCGACGTCGGCACCGCCACCGACACCTGGGGCGAAAAGCAGTTCGATCCGGGCGCGGGTATCGGCGCGCGCTGGCGCAGCCCCGTCGGGCCGGTCAACCTCGATCTCGCCTATGGGTTTCGCACTCACAGCGTGCGGCCTTATCTGACACTCGGGATCGCCTTCTGATGATGACGTGCTCGCTGCTCCGCTTCGCAACGCCTCCTGCGCCGCACCGCGAGGGGGCCGCATGAGCGCGCGCCGTTTTGCTGCGGTGGCATGGCTGCCGGCCACGTTCGCGGTGCCGCCGGAAGAAGCTGGCCGCAGCCCGGAAGATGAAGCGCGCAGCGAAGCCGGCGGCCATGGAGGACATGGCGGCGACGGCGGCGCGGGCGGCGACGGTGCGCCGCCGCGCCGCCGCGGGCCGCGGCTCTGGAAGGCGCTTGCCTGGGCGATCGTCGTGCCGGTGCTGCTCGTCGGGCTCGTCGCCGGCTTGCTCTATGGCGTGCTGACCACCGAGCGCGGCACGGCCTACGCGTGGCGCGCGGCGGTCAGGCTGCTCGACGGCAAGCTTGCGGGCCGGTTCGAAGGCGGCACGCTCGCGAGCGGTGTGCGCTTTTCCAGCGTGAGCTGGCGCGGCACGGACGGCACCACGCTCAAGGTCGACCGCATCGGCGGCCAATGGGAGCTGCAGGGCTTCGGCCAGCAACCGTGGCGCTTCGTGGTGGACTACCTGCATGCCGGCGACATCGAGATGCGCGTCGTGCCGTCGCACGAGCCTTCCTCGCCCATGAAGCTGCCGGAAAACCTGCAGCTGCCGCTCGGGCTCGAGATCCGCGACCTGCAGGTGGACAAGCTCACGGTGCACGAAGGCACCTCGACCAACGAGTTCTCGCACTTCCAGTTCCACGGCCGCAGCGACGGCCGCCATCACGAGGCCGCCATCGAGCGTCTCGACACGCCCTTTGGCGCAGTGAGCGCCGAGGCGAAGCTCGACGGCGTGCGGCCGTTCGCGCTCACGGGCGACCTGGGTTACTCCGGCAAGGTAAACGGCGAAGACGTGCAGGTGAGCGCAAACCTCGCCGGCTCGCTCGAGGCGCTCACGGTCGATGTCGACGCGAGCGGCATGAAGCTCACCGGCCGCGCGCATGTGGAGGCCACGCCGTTCGCTGCCGTGCCGCTGCAGCGCGTCACGCTAGCGTTCGATCATGTCAATCCGAAGGCGTTCGCGCCGGGCGCGCCGTTCGCCGACCTCGCCGTGCGTGCGCAGTTGCAGCCGGTGCCGGGCGGCGCGGCGGGCGTGCCGGCGGCGCTCGCGGCGGTGGCTTCGGGGGCGGCTGCGGTGTCGGGCGTGACGCCGGCTTCGGTGCCCGCGCTGGCATCGGCGCCTGCGGGCGGGGCGATGCCCGATGCGGCGCGCGCGCGCAGTAATGTGGCGGGCTTCACGGTGGCGGGCGCGGTCTCGATCGTGAACGCGAAGCCGGGCGCCATCGACGAAAAGCTGCTGCCGCTCATCGACGCCCACGCCGACGTCGTGCTCGACGCGAAGACGCAGCGCATCCCGAGGCTTGCCGTGCGTCTCGTGAGGAACGCGACGATCACCGGCGGCGGCACGATCAGCGGGCGCGACGGGCGTTTCGATCTGAAGGTGGCCGGGCTCGACCTCAACGCGATCCAGTCGAGCGTGCGCGCCACGCAATTCGCGGGGCCGGTCGGCGTGCGGCTGAATGGCGACGTCCAAAGCGTCACGCTCGATCTCGCCGACCCCAAGGCGGCGCTGCGCGTGCAGGGCAAGATCACGCAGGACCCCGCGCGACTGTCGCTCAACGATGTGCGGCTGACTTCCGGCGCGGGGCGCATCGACCTGTCGGGTGCGCTCAAGCACGACGCCAGTTCGACCTATCAACTCAAGGCGGTGCTGACCAATTTCGATCCGCTGTCGCTCACGTCGCAAACACCGGCGCGCACGGCCGCGAAAACTCCAGCGCCGGCCGCCCGGCCGCGGCCTGCAGCCCAACCCGCCGCCGACGCGCTCAACCCGCAACGCAATCTCGCGCTCAATCCGGCGCTGAACCCGTCGCTCAATCCCGCGCAATCGGGCGAGCAGGCCGCCGAGCAAAAGCGCGTGGAGAACGCCAAGCAGACCGAGCGGGGCGGGGCGGCCCAGCACGAGGCGAAGCCGCGAGCCGCCACGCGTCCCGCGGCCCGGCGCATCGAAGCGCGCGTGAACGGCACGCTCAATGCGAGCGGCACGCTCGCGCCCACCTTCACGACGCGGGCCGAGTTCAAGCTCGGCCCGAGCGTCTACGACGACTTGCCGCTCACGGGCGAGGGCCTCATCCAGCTGGCGGGCTCGCGGATTCTGCCAAGCCGCGCGAACCTGTCTATCGCGGGCAATACCGTGGATCTGCAAGGCAGCTTCGGCGCGCGTGGCGACCGCTTGCGCTTTCGCGTAGATGCGCCACAGCTCGACCGGCTCGGCTTTGGCATCGCGGGCCAGCTCGCGGCGAACGGCGACGTGACCGGCACCTTCGCACATCCCGACGTCTCGCTCGACTACAAGGCCGACCACGTGGTGTTCGGCGATAACCGCGTCGGCCATGCCGAGGGCCGGGCGCTCGCGCGCGACGGCGCGAACGGCGCGCTCGCCTTCAGCACCGACGCGAGCGACATCGCCGTGGCGGGCGTCGATATCACGACGCTCACCGCGCGCCTCGACGGCACGCGCGCGAAGCACACGCTCACCGCGAGCGCGAAGGGCAAGCTCCAGGGCCAGCCGATCGACTTCGTGGCGGTGGCCAACGGCGGCCTCCAGGACACGCGCGAGGGCACGCGCTGGAACGGCACGGTGACGCAACTCGAGAACCGCGGCGTGCCCGGCGTGAAGCTGCAGTCGCCTCTCACCGTGAGCGCGGGCCCCGGCAAGGTCACGCTCGGCGCGACGCGCATCACGGGGGAAGGCGCGTCGCTCGACCTGAAATCGTTCGATCTCGACCATGGCCGCATCCGCTCGGCGGGCACGCTCACCAACGTGTCGCTTGCACGCATCATGCAAATCCGGCAGCAGTTTACGGGCGTGCCGTCCACGCTCAGGACCGACCTGATCTTCGACGGCGACTGGGACTTTTCCGTCGGCCCAACGGCCACCGGCTACGTGCAGATCAAGCGCCGCTCGGGCGACATCACGACCGAGGTCGGCCGCGGCTTTGCCTCGCTGGGCGTGGGCGACCTCAACGTGCGCGCGGCCTTCAGCGGCGGCAACCGCCTCACGCTCACGGCGCATGCGCAGGCGAACCGCGTGGGCGTGCTCGACATCGACGCCTACACGACGCTCATGCCGCGCGACGGCATCCTCACCGTCGCGGACGAGGCGCCGATCGGCGGCACCATCAAGGCGAACGTGCCCTCGCTCCGGAACACGGGCGGCATGCTCGGCCCGACTTACCTGCTCGACGGCCATCTCGCGCTGCAGCTTGCGCTCGGCGGCACGGTCGCGAAGCCGAATCTCACGGGCTCGCTGGTCGGCGACGGCATCTCGGCCACCGTGGTCGACCAGGGCGTGGAGTTGAAGGACGGCGTGATACGCATCGCGCTCTCGCAGAACCTGGTCGACTTCCAGCAGGTGGAGTTCCACGGCGCGACGAGCGGCACGCTGCGCGCAAAAGGCCAGGTGCGGCTCGACAACGCCGAGCCCGATCTCACCGCGAGCATCGTCGCCGACAAGCTCGAGCTTTTCGCTTCGCCCGACCGCAAGCTGTCGCTTTCCGGCAGCGCGAGCATCGCCAACGGCGGGCATCTGGGCGGCATGCAGATCGACGGCAAGTTCACCGTCGATCACGCGCTCTTCGACATGCCCGAGTTACCAGCGCCGTCGCTCGGCGACGACGTCGTGATCGTGCGCCCCGACGGCACCACGGTCGGCGGCAGGCCGCCCATCGAAGAAACGGCGTCGACCAGGCCCGCGCCGCGATTTGCTCCGCGTGCTAACGTCGACATCGATCTCGGCCACGACTTCCGCTTCCGCGGGCAGGGCGCGGATCTGGGTCTGGCGGGCACGATTACGGTCAACAGTGCGCCGGATGTCCCGCTGCGCGCGGTCGGCAACGTGCGCGTGACCGAAGGCTCCACGTACACGGCGTTCGGCACCAAGCTCAATATCGAAAACGGCTTCTTCACGTTCAACGGGCCGGTGGGCAATCCGGGCATCAACATTCTTGCCATGCGGCGCAACCAGCAGGTCGAGGCGGGCGTGCAGGTCACCGGCACCGTGCAGGCGCCGTCGGTGCGGCTCGTCTCCGAGCCCAACGTGCCCGATAACGAAAAGCTCTCCTGGCTGCTGTTCGGGCACGGCACCGACCAGGGCAACAACCTCGGCCAGCAGAGCGCGATGACGACGGCGCTCGCTCTGCTCGGCAGCGCGCAAGGCAAGCGCATTGCGCAGAGCATCGGCCTCGACGAATTTTCGATCGGGCGCAGCGAGGTGGGTCTGACCGACACCGAGGTCGTCATGATCGCGAAGGCCATCAACCAGCGTCTCGTGATCGGCTATGAGCAGGGCCTGCAGTCGGCGTCGAACGCGGTGAAGGCCACGATCAACCTCTCGCGCTACTGGTCGCTGGTGGTGTACGGCGGCACCTTCAACGGCGCCGATATTCTCTATACGCGGCGTTTCGATCGGCTGCGCCGCTAGCGCCTCGAAAAGCCAGATGCAAAAAGAAACGCCCCTCGCAAGGGGCGTTTCGTATGACATCAGCGAGTGGGAATTACCTGACCCGCATGCCCGGCTTTGCGCCGCTATGCGGTTCGAGAATGTACAGACCCGGTTCGGCCTTCTCGTCGGCGGCGGAAGCCGCGAGCACCATGCCTTCGGACATGCCGAACTTCATCTTGCGCGGCGCGAGGTTCGCAACCATCACCGTGAGCTTGCCCTTGAGGTCCTCCGGCTTGTACGCCGAACGGATACCCGAGAACACGTTTCGCGTCTTTTCCTCGCCCACGTCGAGCGTGAGCTGCAGCAGCTTGTCCGACCCTTCGACGATATTGCAGTCGACGATCAGCGCCACGCGCAGGTCGATCTTCGCGAAGTCGTCGATGGAGATGACTTCCGGCGTTTCATCGGCGGCAGGCTTCTTCGCTTCCTTGGCAGCCTTCGACTTCTTGTTCGCATCCGCAGCCGCGGCGGCGGGTGCATCGGTTGCCTGCAGCGAATCGCGGTTGGCGGCAAGCAGCGCTTCGATCTGCTTCGGATCGACGCGCGTCATCAGGTGCTTGTAGGCGTTGATCGGCTGTTGCGACGAAAGCGCCTTGCCGGCATCGGCCCAGGTCAGCGGCTCGATCGCGAGGAACTGCTCGACGCCTTCCGCGAGCGTCGGCAGCACCGGCTTCAGCGCGAGCGAAAGCAGGCGGAACGCTTCGAGGCTCACGCTGCAGGTCTCGTGCAGCGCCACCGGGTTGGCCGGATCCTTGGCCTGTTCCCACGGCTTGGCCGTGTCGACGTAGCCATTCACGGCGTCGGCGAGTTCCATCGTCTGGCGCAGCGCGCGGCTGTATTCGCGTGCTTCGTAGTGCGCAGCGATTTGCGCAATCGCGCCGCGCAGTTGCTCGAGCAGCGGATGGTGCATCGCGCTGTCCTGCACGCGGCCGTCGAAACGCTTGATCAGGAAACCCGCCGCGCGGCTTGCGATGTTGATGTACTTGCCGACGAGGTCGCTGTTCACGCGCGCCTGGAAATCTTCGAGGTTCAGGTCGAGGTCTTCCATCGTGCTGTTGAGCTTCGCGGCGAAGTAGTAGCGCAGCCACTCGGGGTTCAGGCCCGTGGTCACATAGCTTTCCGCCGTGATGAACGTGCCGCGCGACTTCGACATCTTCGCGCCGTCCACGGTCAAAAAGCCGTGTGCGAAGACGTTGGTCGGCGTGCGGTGGCCCGAGAACTGCAGCATCGCCGGCCAGAACAGCGTATGGAAGTACAGGATGTCCTTGCCGATGAAGTGGTACTGCTCGGTCTTCGAGCCGGCCTTCACCCATGCCTCGAAATCGAGGCCGCGCTTTTCGCACAGGTTCTTGAAGCTCGCGTAATAGCCCACGGGCGCATCGAGCCACACGTAGAAGTACTTGCCGGGCGCGCCCGGAATCTCGAAGCCGAAGTAGGGGGCGTCGCGCGAGATGTCCCAGTCGGCGAGCTTCGATTCGCCCGATTCGCCCAGCCACTCGCGCATCTTGTTGGTCGCTTCCGGTTGCGCGAGGCCGCTCACCCAGCCGCGCAGGAAGTCTTCGCAGCGCGGGTCCGAGAGACGGAAGAAGTAGTGCGTCGAGGTCTTGCGGATCGGCGTCGCGCCCGAGACCACCGAGTACGGATTCTTCAGGTCAGTGGGCGCGTAAGTCGAGCCGCATACTTCGCAGCTGTCGCCGTACTGGTCCTTCGCGCCGCACTTCGGGCACTCGCCCTTGATGAAGCGGTCCGGCAGGAACATGTTCTTGACCGGGTCGTAGGCCTGCTCGATGTCGCGCGTTTCGATGAAACCCGCTTCCTTGAGCGCCAGATACACCGACTCGGAGAGCACACGGTTCTCTTCGGAGTCCGTCGAGTAGTAATTGTCGAACGACACGCCGAAGCTGTCGAAGTCGCGCTTGTGCTCCTGCCACACGCGCGCGATCAGCTGCTGCGGCGTGAGGCCTTCCTTCTCCGCGCGCAGCATGACGGGCGTGCCGTGCGTGTCGTCGGCACCGACGTAGTAAACCTCGTGACCATGCATTCGCAGCGCGCGAACCCAGATGTCCGTCTGGATGTACTCGACCAGGTGGCCGATGTGGATCTGACCGTTGGCGTACGGCAGAGCAGACGTAACGAGAATCTGGCGGCGGCCGCTTTGATTGGCATGCGCGCCGGCTGCTGCGAGGTCGGTGGCGGGTGCTGACATAAGTGAGGGGAAGTCCGATGTTGCGGGGGGAAAGCGCGATTTTAGCAGGGCAGGCGCAGCGCCGTTCGGCGAGCCGGTGGACGCTCGTATGCGCAATGCCTGGATGGGGCGCGGGCTGCGAAAGTCGCGGGGATGCTGCGACGCACAAATTGTGGCCAAAAAAAACCGGGGCAAGATTGGCCCCGGAGCAACAACGACAAGAGGAGAATGGTGACGCGGCGGCGCTGCCGCACACGTACCGTAAAGACAGACAGCACGGCTTGCCGAGAGTTCGAAAATTTTTTTCGATTCTCTGCAAGCGCGTTGAAGCAGGCTTGCGAGGGCCGTCCAGCAAGGGTATCGGAGCGCGTGTTCGAGCAACTCCAAATGCAAACGGGGCGGCATGACTGCCGCCCCGTCAATGTGTCGCTGTTTTTCTGCGCAGTCGCCGGCACTGCGTTCCCGGCGACTGCGTCGGGCCAGCTTAGCCGCCCTGATGCTGCGACGTCGCGCGCAGGTACATTTCCACGCGGCGGTTGGCGGCGCGGCCCGCTTCGGTGTTGTTGTCGGCGATCGGTTGCGTATCGCCGCGTCCCTCCGCCGCCATGCGCTGCATCTGAATGCCGCGAGACGCGAGATAGTTCACGACGCTCTGTGCGCGGTTGACCGACAGCGTCTGGTTGTAGGCGGCGGAGCCCGTGTTATCCGTATGGCCGACCACCTGCGCAACCACTTCCGGGTTCTGCTGGAGCGTCTGCGCGACCTGGTCGAGCACCGGCGCGAACGACGGCTTGATCGCGTAGCTGCTGGTGTCGAACGTCACATTGCTCGGGATGTCGAGCTTGAGCGAGCCGTCCGGCTGCTCGGTGATCTTCGTGCCGGTGCCCTTGGTGGCGCCCGAGAGCTTGTTGTGGATGTTTTGCCAGTTGTAGCCGGTGATGCCGCCGACCAGTGCGCCCGCGCCTGCGCCGATTGCCGCGCCCTTGCCGCCGCCGAAGATGGCGCCGATCGCCGCGCCCGTGCCTGCGCCGACACCGGTGCCGACAGCCGTGTTGGTGCCCTGCTGCGTCGCGCAGCCGGCGACGAGCGCGCCGGCAATGGCGAAGACGGACAGGCGAGTCAGGATTCTTGTGTTCATTTGCTTTCCTTTCTTGAGTGGAACGGACGCTGCCTGCGGCGTTCGCGGCCCCGCTTGCGAACAGGGTCTTCGAACGGTGCGCGGCGGCAGCTACTACAATGACGCCTTGAGGTTTGCGCCGCCAGGCGAAAGGCCGCTGGGTCGCGGCTTCGAGACCGCCTGGTCGGCATACAAAATCGATGCTGCCGCGAAGCGTGCCCTTTCGGGCAATTTTGCGCAATGCAGCTTAACAATTTCTTTCGATTTCCGGCGCGTAGGCGATCAGTCCTCACTCGGATCGGCGCTAACGCAGACCGGCATTCTCCCCACGGAGTTTCAATGAGCATAGATCGGGCTTTGGTCGACGCCGCGCTCGCGGCCTTGACGGACGCGAACACGGGCCATCCCTACACGGTGGCCAAGGGCGTGCGCAACGTGACCGTCGATGGCGATACGGTCGGCGTCGAGATCGTGCTCGGCTATCCGGCGAAGAGCCAGTTCGACGCGGTGCGCGCGCAGGTCGAAGCGGCGCTTGCCGCCGTGCCGGGCGTGAAGGCGAGCCGCGTCGCGGTCAGAAGCGAGATTACCGCGCATACGGTGCAACGCGGCGTGAAGCTGCTGCCCAACGTGAAGAACATCGTCGCCGTGGCCTCGGGCAAGGGCGGCGTGGGCAAGAGCACGACCGCCGTGAATCTCGCGCTCGCGCTCGCCGCCGAAGGCGCTTCGGTCGGCGTGCTCGACGCGGACATCTACGGCCCTTCGCTGCCGATGATGCTCGGCATCGAAGGCCGCCCCGAATCGCCCGACGGGCAGTCGATGAATCCGCTCGAAGGCCACGGCGTGCAGGCCAACTCGATCGGCTTTCTGATCGAGCAGGACAACCCGATGGTCTGGCGCGGCCCGATGGCCACTTCCGCGCTCGAGCAGCTGCTGCGTCAGACCAACTGGCGCGAGCTCGACTATCTCGTGGTCGACATGCCGCCGGGCACCGGCGACATCCAGCTCACGCTCTCGCAGCGCGTGCCCGTCACGGGCGCCGTGATCGTCACGACGCCGCAGGACATCGCGCTGCTCGACGCGAAGAAGGGCCTCAAGATGTTCGAGAAGGTAGGCATTCCGATTCTCGGCATCGTCGAGAACATGGCCGTGCATATCTGCTCGAACTGCGGCCACGCCGAGCATATTTTCGGCGCGGGCGGCGGCGAGCGCATGGCCAAGGAGTACGGCGTGGAAGTGCTCGGCAGCCTGCCGCTCGACATCGCCATTCGCGAGCAGGCCGATTCGGGCAACCCCACCGTGGTGGCCGCACCCGAGGGGCCGGTGGCGGCAACCTATCGCGCGATCGCGCGGCGCGTGGCCATCCAGATCGCCGAGCGCGCCCGCGACATGACCTCGAAGTTCCCGACCATCGTCGTGCAGAACACCTGAGCGCCGGTGCGGCCGCAGCGCTCGTGCGGCGCCCCGCGCATGGGGACAGATAGGCGCGCGACGCGCCGCCTGCGCGGTATCATGTGGGCTTCATCGGGTCCGGTATGGCGGCAGCAACGGGGCTGCCGCCGCCCGGCAAGAGGATCGCATGGATAAAGGACACGACAGGCAAGCGGGGAATGCGCAGGTCGTCAGGATGATCGCCCTCGTCACGCTCTGCGGCTGCGCGCTGCTGGCGGGCTGCACGAGCTTCATGGGGCAGCAGGAGAAGCGCGCGGTCGCACAGTTGCTGCCCACTGTCGGCAGCCAGGTGCGCGGCACGGTTTCGTTCGTCGAACATTCGGACGGCGTGCAGGTGAGCTACAACCTCGCGGGCCTGCAGCCCGACAGCGATCACGCATTGCAGGTGCACGAGCGCGGCGACTGCAACGCCACCGACGCCTCGAGCGCCGGCGCCGTGTTCGCGCCCGCCGCGGAGCGCCTGAAGCCCGGCGCGCGCGTGGAAGGCGACCTCGGCAATATCCATGCGGATTCGAACGGCGTGGCGTCGGGCTTTATCGTCGCCCCCGACGTCTCGCTCGACGGCGTGCGCTCCGTCCTGCAACGCGCGGTGATCGTGCACCGGGACGCCATCGACCCCTACGCGTACCCGCAGCGCGGCACGGGCCCGGCGCTCGCCTGCGGCCTGATCCGCGCCCAGTGAGCGCGGCGTTGGTGTCGGCGCGAAACGCAGTTCCAGGCATGGCGATCCACATCGCGTAAAATAGGCGCCTTTCGCACGCGGCGCGCGCCCGGTGGGTCCGTCCGCATGCTTTCCCGACCCGAATTTCTCGTCAAGTAGCGAACATGGCAATCAAGTCCGACAAGTGGATCCGGCGCATGGCCGAAGAGCAGAAGATGATCGAGCCGTTCGTGCGCGATCAGGTCCGTATGTCGGAAGACGGCCGCAAGATCGTGAGCTACGGCACCTCGAGCTACGGCTACGACATCCGCTGCGCCGACGAATTCAAGATCTTCACGAACATCAATTCGACCATCGTCGATCCGAAGAACTTCGACGAAAAGTCGTTCGTGGACTTCAAGGGCGACGTCTGTATCATCCCGCCCAATTCGTTCGCGCTGGCGCGCACGGTCGAGTATTTCCGCATTCCGCGCAACGTCCTGACGGTGTGTCTGGGCAAGTCGACCTACGCGCGCTGCGGGATCATCGTGAACGTCACGCCGTTCGAGCCCGAGTGGGAAGGGTATGTCACGCTCGAATTCTCAAATACGACACCTTTGCCTGCGAAAATCTACGCGAACGAAGGGGTGGCGCAAGTGCTGTTCTTCGAAAGCGACGAGATCTGCGAGGTCTCGTACGCGGATCGCGGCGGCAAGTATCAAGGCCAGCACGGCGTCACCCTGCCGAAGACCTGAGTTCCAGCGCACAACACTACCGGATTCAACGACATACGGGGACCGCTGCGCGTCATATGCAGCGGTCGTTTCTTTTGGAGAATCGCCCATGAAGTTTCGTTTTCCCGTCGTCATCATCGACGAAGACTTTCGCTCCGAGAACATCTCGGGTTCCGGCATCCGCGCGCTCGCCGAAGCCATCGAGAAAGAGGGCGCGGAAGTCCTCGGGCTGACGAGCTACGGCGACCTCACGTCGTTCGCGCAGCAGTCGAGCCGCGCCGCGTGCTTCATCCTCTCGATCGACGACGACGAGCTGCTGCCCTACGTCGAAGGCTCGGACGAGGAAGCGCCCGAGCACGCGCCCGCCATCGTCGCGCTGCGCGCGTTCATGGAAGCGGTGCGCAAGCGCAACTCGGACATCCCCATTTTCCTGTACGGCGAGACGCGTACCTCGCGCCATCTGCCCAACGACATCCTGCGCGAGCTGCACGGCTTCATCCACATGTTCGAGGACACGCCGGAGTTCGTCGCGCGCCACGTGATTCGCGAAGCGCGCGTGTATCTCGACGCGCTCGCGCCGCCGTTCTTCAAGGAACTCGTCAAGTACGCCGACGAAGGTTCGTACTCGTGGCACTGCCCGGGTCACTCGGGCGGCGTCGCTTTCCTGAAGAATCCGCTCGGCCAGATGTTCCACCAGTTCTTCGGCGAAAACATGCTGCGCGCCGACGTCTGCAATGCGGTCGAGGAACTCGGCCAGCTGCTCGATCACACCGGCCCGGTCGCGGCCTCGGAGCGCAACGCGGCGCGCATCTTCAGCGCGGACCACGTGTTCTTCGTGACCAACGGCACGTCCACGTCGAACAAGATCGTCTGGCACGCAACGGTCGCGCCCGGCGACATCGTGCTGGTCGACCGCAACTGCCACAAATCGATCCTGCACGCGATCACGATGACGGGCGCGATTCCCGTGTTCCTCACGCCCACGCGCAACAACTTCGGCATCATCGGCCCGATTCCGCGCGACGAGTTCAAGCCGGAAAACATCCGCAAGAAGATCGAGGCGAATCCGTTCGCCCGTGAGGCGCTCGCAAAGAATCCGAACGTGAAGCCGCGCATTCTGACGATCACGCAGAGCACGTACGACGGCGTGGTCTACAACGTCGAGATGATCAAGGATCTGCTCGGCGACATGCTCGACACGCTGCACTTCGACGAAGCCTGGCTGCCGCACGCCGAATTCCACGAGTTCTATCAGGACATGCACGCGATCGGCGCGGGCCGTCCGCGTACCAAGGCGCTGGTGTTCGCGACGCACTCGACGCACAAGCTGCTCGCCGGCATCTCGCAGGCCTCGCAGATCGTCGTGCAGGACTCGGAAGACAGCGCGTTCGACCGCCACCGCTTCAACGAGGCGTATCTGATGCACACGTCCACGTCGCCGCAATACGCGATCATCGCGTCGTGCGACGTGGCCGCCGCGATGATGGAAGCGCCGGGCGGCCCGGCACTGGTGGAAGAGTCGATCGCCGAAGCGCTCGACTTCCGCCGCGCCATGCGCAAGGTGGACGCCGAGTACGGCGACGACTGGTTCTTCCAGGTCTGGGGCCCGGACGAGCTGGCCGAAGAAGGCATCGGCTCGCGCGAAGACTGGATGCTGCGCCCGAACGATCACTGGCACGGCTTCGGCGCGCTGGCGGAAGGCTTCAACATGCTGGACCCGATCAAGGCGACCATCGTCACGCCGGGTCTGGACGTGGACGGCGAATTCGGCGAGACCGGCATTCCCGCCGCGATCGTGACGAAGTACCTGGCCGAGCACGGCATCATCGTCGAGAAGACGGGGCTGTACTCGTTCTTCATCATGTTCACGATCGGCATCACGAAGGGCCGCTGGAACTCGATGGTGACCGAGCTCCAGCAGTTCAAGGACGACTACGACAACAACCAGCCGCTGTGGCGCGTGCTGCCCGAATTCGTCGCGCAGCATCCGATGTACGAGCGCGTGGGCCTGCGCGACCTGTGCCAGCAGATCCACAGCGTCTACCGTGCCAACGATATCGCGCGCCTCACGACCGAGATGTACCTCTCGAGCATGGAGCCTGCGATGAAGCCGTCGGACGCATTCGCGAAGCTCGCGCACCGCGAGATCGACCGCGTGCCTGTCGACGAACTCGAAGGCCGCGTCACGTCGATCCTGCTCACGCCGTATCCGCCGGGTATTCCGCTGCTGATTCCGGGCGAGCGCTTCAACAAGACGATCGTGAATTATCTGAAGTTCGCGCGCGAGTTCAACGAGCGCTTCCCGGGCTTCCATACCGACATCCACGGGCTCGTGGGCGAGACCATCAACGGCCGCATCGAGTATTTCGTGGATTGCGTGCGCGACTGAACGCGCGAGGGGAGGGGATGTTGGATGGTTCTTCGGCGCGGCTAGCGCGTTATTTTGCTGCGATGGTGTCGACGCTGTCGGTGATTTCGACCGCCACGGTGCTGTTCGCCGTGGCACCGGCGGCGCGCGCCGAGGTCGCGGCGGCCGATCCGATCGATACGGCCATGCGCACCTGTCTCGCGCGCGCGGACCGGTCGTCGACGGCTGGCCAGATCCAGTGCATGGACGACGCGCGCACCGCATGGCGCAAGGCCGCCGACAACGCGCTCGCGCAACTGCTCGCGAAGCTGCCGGCCGCGCAGCAAAAGCGCTGGCAACTGAGCCAGCAGAAGTGGGTGGCCTGGCGCGACGCCGAGGACACCATGCTCGGCGCCGCATTCGCGACCACGAGCGGCAGCACCTACCAGCTCTACGAGGCGGACATGCGCCTGCAGCCGGTGCGCGATCGCGCGCTCGCGCTGCGCACCCAGGCGACGACCTACGACGGCGACGCGCCGAAGGTGCGCGCCTGCAGCGCCGATGCGCGCTGCGAGCACGTGAGCTATGACCTCAATCGCTACTACCGTCAGCTCTATGCGCGCATACCGAAGCACGCCCGGCCTACGGTTGCACGCGCACAAAGCGACTGGCGCGCGTATCGCGACGCGACCACGCCGCTCATCGACGAGCATGCGCGACTCGATCTGCTAGGCGGGCGCCTCGCGACCTTGAAGCGCCTCGCCGAAACGGTGAACAACCACTGAGGCTGCGCCTTCAGTCGAGGATGAACTGCTCCGGCGCGCGCGCCGGCAGCGCAGTCGGCTCGCCCATCAGGTCGTGCAACGCGACTTCGATGCCGGTCGACATCAGGTTGAGCGCGAGGTCGTTGTCTTCGGTGCCGAACGGGTCTTCGAGCTGCGAGGCGATCGCCTCGTGGGCCATGAACGCGTAGGCCACGAACACGGCGAAGATCGGCGTCAAACCGCCGATGCTGTCGACGAGGCCGAACGGCAGCATCGCGCAGAAGAAGTACACGGTGCGATGAATCATCACCGTATAGGCGAACGGCAGCGGCGTGGAGACGATGCGCTCGCACCCGCCGATCACATCCGAAATGCCATTGAGATTATGTTCGAACGCGAGCACCGCGTAGCCGTCGAGGCGGCCTTCGCGCGTCTCGCGCTGGACCCATTCCGAAGCGCACAGCAGGAGCGTGGCCGGGCGGTAGCGCGCCGCCATCACGCGCGCGAACAGCGCGGGCGCCAGGCGCGACTCGAGATCGGCGCGCGGGTCGGTGTTGCGCAGTTGATGGCGCAGCGCATGCGGCAGCGCAGCGAGCAGACCGGCCAGTTCGCTCGCCCGCTCGCGTGTTGCCGCTTCGTCGCCGCTGCGCGGGAGCGTCAGCGCCTGGCGCACCAGCGAGCGCGTCTCATTGAGCATTTGCCCCCAGAGCTTGCGGCCCTCCCAATAGCGGTCGTAGCTCGCGCTGTTGCGAAAGCCGAGAAACACCGCGAGCGCAATACCGATCAGCGAGAACGGCACGGTGCTCAGGTTGACCGTGAGCTTGAGGATGTGATCGTGCGCGGCCACTGCGATGATCGACAGTACCAGCACGATGAAGAGGCGCGGCAGAAGTTGCGGCAGCACGGAGCCGCGCCACGCGAGCAGCATGCGGAACCAGTGGAGGTGAGGGCGGACGATCATGGGGCAGGTGTTGGGGGCGAAGACGAAACCTGACGGAGCAAGTCGTCAGTATGGCGCGGGATCGTAGGCCATGACGCGCGGCTGCCGGGCGCACACTTCCGGCATTTTGCTGCGGGTACAGCGCGCTGTCATGTGTGTCCTCATTGGCATGGTCACCTTGTGCGCCGCCCAAAAGCAAACCGGGCGCGCGACGTTGTCCGTCGCGCGCCCGGTTGGGCTTTAGACTGCGAGCGTTTTCCGCCCGTTGCGCTGCGCTTACTTGAGCGCCGCGCGCGCCGCCGCGATGGCCGCACGCACCTGCTCGGGCGCGGTGCCGCCCGGATGGTTGCGCGCCGAGACCGAGCCTTCGAGCGTCAGCACTGCGAACACGTCTTCGGCCAGCAGGTTCGACACGGCCGGCAGTTCGCGGCGCATCTCGTCGAGCGTGAGGTCGGCCAGATCGCAGTTGCGGTCCACGCAGATACGCACCGCGTGCGCCACGGCTTCGTGCGCGTCGCGGAACGGCAGGCCCTTCTTGACTAGGTAGTCGGCCAGATCCGTGGCCGTGGAGAAGCCCTGCAGCGCCGCCGCGCGCATCGCCTGCTCCTTGACCGTGATGCCCGCGACCATCTCCGCGAAGATGCGCAGCGTGTCTGCCACGGTATCGACCGTGTCGAACAGCGGCTCCTTGTCTTCCTGGTTGTCCTTGTTGTAGGCGAGCGGCTGGCCCTTCATGAGCGTGAGGAGCGCCATGAGATGGCCGTTCACGCGGCCGGTCTTGCCGCGCGCGAGTTCCGGCACGTCCGGGTTCTTCTTTTGCGGCATGATCGACGAGCCCGTGCAGAAGCGGTCGGCCAGATCGATGAAGCCCACGCGCGGGCTCATCCACAGCACCAGCTCTTCCGAGAAGCGCGAGACGTGCGTCATCACCAGCGCGGCCGCCGCCGTGAATTCGATGGCGAAGTCGCGGTCGGACACGGCGTCGAGCGAGTTTGCGCAGATGCCGTCGAAGCCCAGCGTCTTCGCCACGGCGAAGCGGTCTACGGAAAAGCTCGTGCCCGCGAGCGCCGCCGCACCGAGCGGCAGACGGTTCACGCGCTTGCGGCAGTCCACCATGCGCTCGGCGTCCCGCGTGAACATTTCCACATAGGCGAGCAGGTGATGGCCGAAGGTGACCGGCTGCGCCACTTGCAGGTGCGTGAAGCCGGGCATGATCGTGCCCGAGTGCTGTTCGGCCAGGTCGAGCAGCGCGCCGCGCAGGTCGCCGAGCAGGCCGCCGATGCGGTCGATCTCGCCGCGCAGCCATAGGCGGATGTCGGTCGCGACCTGGTCGTTGCGCGAGCGGCCCGTGTGCAGCCGCTTGCCCGCATCGCCGATCAGGGCGGTCAGGCGCGCTTCGATGTTCAGGTGCACGTCTTCGAGGTCGAGCAGCCATTCGAATTCGCCGCGCTCGATCTCGCCCTTGATCTTCGCCATGCCGCCCTCGATGGCGGCGAGGTCGTCGGCGGAGATGATCTTCTGCGCGGCCAGCATCGACGCATGCGCGAGCGAGCCCTCGATATCGACGAGCGCGAGGCGCTTGTCGAAGAAGACCGACGACGTGTAGCGCTTGACCAGCTCCGACATGGGTTCGGAGAAGCGAGCCGACCAGGCTTCGCCTTTTTTGTGCAGTTGGGACGTCATGGTGATGGGGCGTGAACGAGCAAGCGGTGAGAAGGCGTGCCGCGCGGCGCATTGCACTGCATTGCGTCAAGCACGGCGGGAAAGAACTCGATTTTAACATTGGCGCTCTGCCGCAACGCCGCCAGGCGGCCCGCGCCGCTCAGAGCCGCACCAGCACCACGAGCTTGAGATCTTCGCGATGCGCGGGCTTGAAGGTGATCTGGTCGCAGGCGATGCGGCCGTGGCGCGGATGGTTGAACTCGCGCCGGCCGCCCTCGCGCTCGAACACGTCCTGCGAGGCCCAGAAGCGCGCGAAGTCGTCGCTCGCGGCGATCAGCGAGTCGATCAGCGCGCGCGTGGGCGCGTCGTTCAGGTGGCGGATGGAGTCGGCGCGAAACTCGGCGGCCAGGCGCCGCGCGCGCGTTTCCCAGTCCACGATCAGCTCGCGCCCGAGCGGCTCGGTGAACGTGAAGCGCAGCAGGTTGCGGTCGTGCTCGCCGTCGAGCCAGCCCGTGAAGAGGTCCGCCGCATGCGCGTTCCAGGCGAGCGCGGTCCACTGGCGGTCGAGCACGTACGCGGGGGCGTCCACGAGCTTCACCGTTTGCAGCAGCGTGGCGGGCGCGTCCGCGGCGGTGGCCGGATCGGGCTCGGCGGGGTCGCGCTGCGCGGCCAGCTCGAACAGATAGGCGCGCTCGGCGCGCGAGAGCCGCAGTGCGACGGCGATGCGCGCGAGCGCGTCCGCCGAGGCCGAGACGGGGCGGCCCTGCTCGATCCACGTGTACCAGGTCGGGCTCACGCCGCACAGCTGTGCGACTTCCTCGCGGCGCAGGCCAGGCGTGCGGCGGCGCGGGCCGGGCGGCAGGCCGACCTCCGCGGGCGAAAGACGCTCGCGATGGGCGCGGATGAATTCGCCCAGCGCGCGGGCGGGTGTCGCGTCGAGGGTTTTGCCGGCGGCGGCGGGTGAAGCCGGGGAGGGCGTATCGAGGCTCATTGGGCGTGGGGCTAGTGGCAGCGATACCAGAATAATCGCTTAACTTGTACTGGTACAAAACGGACTCTATTGTAGCGTCTGACGCGGCGACGGGCCGCCACGTCAGCCAGCCCGGAGATTGCAGACCCCTCGGCGCGCGGCGCTCGCCGCTTCGCGCCCCACATAAAGCACCGCATAAGAACCCGCAAAAGGAGCATGCGATGAAGCATCACGATCAGGTCGCCGACGCATTCGGCTCGACCGCCGCCGCCTACCTCACGAGCCAGGTCCACGCGAGCGGCGCGGATCTGGAGAACCTCGCCGCGACCTTCGCGGCCACCTGCGGCAATGCGACGGTGCTGGACATGGGCTGCGGCGCGGGCCACGCGAGCTTCGCCGTGGCGCCGCACGTGCGCGAAGTCGTGGCCTACGACATCGCTCCGCAAATGCTCGCCACGGTCGAAGCCGCCGCGAAGGAGCGCGGCTTGACGACCGTGCGCACGCAGCAGGGCGCGGCGGAAACGCTGCCGTTCGCCGACGCGAGCTTCAACTGGGCCGTGAGCCGCATGAGCGCGCACCACTGGCGCGACGTGCCGCGCGCGCTTGCCGAAGTGCACCGCGTACTCAAGCCGGGCGGCCGGCTCAAGTTCATCGACATCGCGGGCATCGACGATCCGCTTTACGACACGCATATTCAGGCGATCGAACTGTTGCGCGATGCGTCGCACATTCGCGACTACCGCGCCGACGAGTGGATCGCGATGCTCGACGCCGCCGGCTTCGACGCGAAGGTGAGCGAGCGCTGGCGCATCGCGCTCGACTTCGATTCGTGGGTCGCGCGCATGCGCACGCCGCCGGAGCGCGTGACGGCGATCCGCTCGATGTGGGAGCGCGCGCCCGATGAAGTGCGCCAATACTTCGATGTGCAGAGCGATATGTCGTTCAAGCTCGATGCACTGATGATCGACGCGACGCGGCGCGATTGAAGTTCGCCTGAGGCAATAAAAAACGGCGTCGTGACCGCGAGGGCACGACGCCGTTTGCACCGGAGCACAGCGCGAACGCTCAACCCGTATTGCGCAGCCCCGCCGCAATCCCGTTGATCGTCAGATGAATACCGCGCCGCACGCGCGGGCTCGGGTCGCCGGCGCGATAGCGCTTGATCAGCTCCACCTGCAAGTGATTCAACGGATCGAGATACGGGAAGCGGTTCTTGATCGAACGCGCGAGCAGCGGGTTGTCGGCGAGTCGTCCGGGGGCGCCCGTGATCTCACCGAGCACCTTCGTCGTGCGCTCCCATTCGGCCACGATGCGCTCGAATACGAGCTTGCGCAGCTTCTTGTCCGCGACGAGTTGCGCGTAGCGCGAGGCCACCGCGAGGTCGGTCTTCGCGAGCGTCATGTCCATGTTCGAGAGCAGGTTCGAGAAGAACGGCCAGGTCTTGTACATCTTCTTGAACATCGCGAGACGGCGCGCGCGCTCGGCGTCGCTGCCCGCATCGTCGAGATACGAGGCCACCGCGCTGCCAAAGCCGTACCAGCCCGTGAGCAGCAGGCGGCACTGGCCCCACGAGAAGCCCCACGGAATCGCGCGCAGATCGTCGATCTTGCGGTTCTTCGGGTCCTGCAGCTTGCGCGAGGCCGGGCGGCTGCCGATGTTCAGCTCGGCGATTTCCGTGATCGGCGTGGAGGCGAAGAAGTAGTCGGTGAAGCCGGGCGTCTCGTAGACGAGCGAGCGGTACGCGGCCATCGCGGCGTCGGAGAGCGATTGCATCGTCTCCTCGAACGCGGGCAGCTGGTCGGGCGCGTTGCTCGCCCCGCCCATCGGCAGCAGCGTCGCTTCGAGCGTCGCGGCGATCACCGTTTCGAGGTTGCGGCGGCCGATCTCCGGATTGCCGAACTTGCTCGCGATGACTTCGCCCTGCTCGGTCAGGCGGATCTGGCCTTCGACCGTGCCCGGCGGCTGCGAGAGGATCGCGTTGTAGGTCGGGCCGCCGCCGCGGCCCACCGTGCCGCCGCGGCCGTGGAACAGACGCAGCGTGATGCCGCGCTGCTTGTATAGCGCGACGAGCGCCAGTTCCGCACGGTACAGCTCCCAGTTCGAGGTGAGGAAGCCGCCGTCCTTGTTGCTGTCCGAGTAGCCGAGCATGATTTCCTGCTCGTTGCCCTGGTGCTCGACGATGGCGTCGATGCCGGGCAGCGCGAGCAGGTCGCGCATGATGCCCGGCGCGTGGCGCAAGTCGGGAATCGTCTCGAAGAGAGGGATCACCATCAGCGCGGCCTTCGCGGGGTCTTCCGCGTGGCCGAGGCGTCCGCTCATGAGGCCGGTTTCCTTCTGCAGCAGCATCACTTCGAGCAGGTCGGAAACCGTTTCGGTGTGCGAGATGATGTAGTTGCGCACGGCGCGCGCGCCGAACTTCTCGCGCGTCACGCGCGCCATTTCCAGTACGCCCAGCTCGCTTTTCACGAGCTCGGAATAGTCGAGGTACGGCGAGCGCAGCGTGCGCGGATCGGCGAGCTGCGCGAGCAGCACGATCTGCTTGTCTTCTTCGGAAAGCGCCGCGTAGTCGGCTTCGACACCGGCGCGCGCGAGCAGCTCCGTAATCACGGCTTCGTGGATGTCCGAACTCTGGCGCAGATCGATCGAGGCGAGATGGAAGCCGAACACGTCGACGGCGCGCATGAGCGGCGCAAGCCGTGTGGTGGCGAGCGACGCGCCGTGATGCTCGGCGAGCGAATCCATCAGGATATGCAGGTCGCGCGAGAACTCGTCGGCATCGGCATAGGGCTTGGCACGCACGGGCGCGGCGTTGCGGCCCGCGCTGCGCACGGCCACCACGCCTTCGCCCAGACGCACGCGCGCGCTCGCGGCGAGGCGCGTATATACGCCGATCAGCGCGCGGCGATACGGCTCGTCCACGCGGTGCGGCGACTGGTCGGGCGAGGCTTCGGCGAGCGCCTTCAGTTCTTCGCTTGCGCCCGCGAGCAGGTTCGACACCGAAAGCTCGGCGCCGAGGCGGTGCACTTCGTCGAGGTAATGCTGCAGGATCACCTGCGCCTGGCGCTCGCTCGCTTCTTCGAGCGTGGCGGCCGTGACGTTCGGGTTGCCGTCGCGGTCGCCGCCGATCCAGCTGCCCATCTGGAAGAACGCGGGCAGGCGCGCCGAAAGGCCGTGCTCCTTTAGCTGCGTTTCGATCTCGCTGTAAAGCGCCGGGATCTCGGTGAGGAAGGTCGTGTGGTAATACGAAAGCGCGTTTTCGATTTCGTCGCCCACGGTCAGGCGCGACTCGCGCAGCATGCGCGTTTGCCAGAGCGAGGTCACGCGCGCGCGCAGGAGCGACTCGTTGTGCTCGAGCTCGCGATGCGTGAGCGGCTGGTCGCGCTCGGCGAGCAGGCGCGCGATGTCGTGCTGCGAGTCGAGCGTGCTCTTGCGCTGCACTTCCGTGGGGTGCGCGGTGAGCACGGGGACGATCAGCGCGTCGTTGAAGAACTGCTGGAGCACCGGCGTCGCGGCCGCGCCCGCCAGTGCGAGACGTTCGAGCGAATGCGCGATGGTGCCCGCCTGCGGCGCCGAGCCCGCGAGGTCATGAATGCGGCGGCGGCGGTTGCGGTGGCGATCTTCAGCGATGTTCGCGAGATGCGAGAAGTAGCTGAACGCGCGCACGACGCTCACGGTCTGCTCGGGCGAGAGCGCGCGCAACTGCTTTTCCAGCGCGAGCGCGTCGGCGCTGTCGTCCTCGCGGCGAAAGCGCACGGCGGTCTGACGAATGGATTCCACGACGTCGAATACCGCGTCGCCTTCCTGCTCGCGCAGCACTTCGCCGAGCAGGCGGCCCAGGTAGCGGATGTCTTCGAAGAGCGGCTGGTCCTTGTCGTCGCGCGCGCGACCATTGCGCGAAGCGCCGGCGGGCATTTTCGGAGCCTTCACCGCCTTCGTGGCCTTCGTCGCTTTTTCGGCCTTCGGCTTCTTCGCCGCCTTGACAGCCTCGGCGGCCGGTTTCGTCGTCGCGGATTTCGTGGTCTTCGTGGTCTTCGTCGTTTTCGCCGGTTTCGTGGACGGCGCGGCCGATGTGGCCTTCGAAGTTGCGTTCTGCGATGCGGTGTTGCGGCGCTCTGCGCGCGCCGAGCCGGAAGACTTCACGATGTTTTCCTTGAGGCTTGCCAGGATATGGGCAGGTTAGTCGGAGAACTGCCAACTGCATGACCGCGGCGCGTGCCGGGCCGTGTACTGCGGGTGCAACCTGGAGAGGGCGGAAGGTGCCACCCGGTGCGAGCCGTGCGGATAGGGCAGAGGCGGCGCGGCTCGCCAATGGCGGTGCGCCGGGTGCAGGCCTTGCTGGAGAGTGCGCCGCTCGCGAGGGCGAGCGCAAGCCGAAGCGGCGCCGCGGCCGCGCGGGCCGCGTTTGTGCCAGCCGCATGCCAGACGCGCGCCAGTTTGCCTACGATGGGTACAGTAAGCGCCGCTGCAACGCCTGAGTCTCTTCCTTGCCGCCGCCCGCGCCCTGTCAGCCTGTCCCAGCGGGGAGGCGGTAAAAAGGGCGCGTGCTAACATTGCCTGTTATCCGATCCTGCTTTTCATCCCGTCATTCGATGTACTTGCCATGAACTCCGAGACGTTATCCGCGCCCATGCCCCGCACCCTGGTGATCGCTTCGCGGGAGAGCCGCCTCGCGATGTGGCAGGCCGAGCATGTGCAAGCTGCGCTGCACAAATTATATCCAGCCTGCGACGTGAAAATTGTTGGAATGACGACACGCGGCGATCAAATTCTCGACCGCACGCTCTCGAAGGTGGGCGGCAAGGGCCTTTTCGTCAAGGAACTGGAGCAGGCGCTGGCCGAGGGCCGCGCCGATCTCGCCGTGCACTCGCTCAAGGACGTGCCGATGGAGCTTCCGGAAGGCTTCACGCTCGCGGCCATCATGGAGCGCGAGGACCCGCGCGACGCGTTCGTCTCCAACGACTACGACTCGCTCGCCGCGTTGCCGGCGGGCAGCGTGGTGGGCACGTCGAGCCTGCGCCGCGAGTCGATGATCCGCGCGCGCTATCCGCATCTCGACGTGAAGCCGTTGCGCGGCAATCTCGACACGCGCCTCGCCAAGCTCGACCGCGGCGATTACGCGGCCATCATTCTCGCGGCGGCGGGCTTGAAGCGCCTTGGCCTCGGCGCGCGTATCCGCGCGCTCATCGAGCCCGAGGACAGCCTGCCGGCGGCGGGGCAGGGCGCGCTCGGCATCGAGATCCGCGCCGATCGCGCCGATATTGCCGCATGGCTCGCGCCGTTGCACGACGACGCCACCGCGAAGGCCGTCGAAGCCGAGCGCATGGTTTCGCGCGCACTGGGCGGCAGCTGCACGGTGCCGCTCGCGGCCTACGCGCAGTGGCACGATGGCAAGCTTGCGCTGCGCGGCACGATCGCCATGCCCGACGCGAGCCGGGTGCTCGCGGCGCAGGAGGCCACCGCGGCATCCACGCTCGACGATGCCATGGCGCTCGGCCGCCGCGTTGCCGACGACCTCATCGCGCAGGGCGCGCTCGAGATCGTGCGCGCACTCGCGGACGCGGCCCAGGCCGCCGATGGTCCGAATGCGGCGCCCGCCAGCGGCGGCGGCGCCCACAACCCTACCGGCGCGGGCGAAGGCCCGGCCTCCAGATGATGGCCGGCCCGAGGCAACCATACGGCAACCCCGACCAGCCCGACGACTGGGGCGGGCCGGGCGACGCCTCTACCGGCGCGAAGCGCGCGTCACCGGCAAGCGGCGATAACAGCCATGGTGGCAACGGCAATGGCAATGGCAATGGCAATGGCAATGGCAATGGCGACGGTAAGCCATTCACCGTCGTCATGACCCGGCCGGCCGGTCAGTCGGATGGTCTGGCGGGGCGACTCGCGCAGCACGGCATGCGCACGCTCGACTTTCCGCTCATCGCCATTGCGCCCGTGACCGACGAAGCGCCGCTGCGCGCCGCGCTCGGCGCGCTCGAACGCTATGCGCTCGTCGTGTTCGTTTCGCCGAACGCCGTCGATCGCGCGTTCGCATGCTATGCCTCGGTCTCGTCGATCTGGCCGCCCGCGCTGCCCGTGGCCGTGGTCGGCCCGGCGAGCGTGGCCGCACTCGAGCGGCACGGCGTGGCGGCCCCCGAGCATCGCGTGGTGAGCCCTGCGGGCGCGGGGGAAGAAGAGCCCGCGCGCTTCGATTCCGAGTCGCTTTACGCCGCGCTCGAAAAGACCTTCGGCGTGGATGCCTTCGCGGGCAAGCGCGTCCTGATCGTGCGCGGCGACGGCGGCCGCGAGTGGCTCGCCGAGCGTCTGCGCGAAGCGGGCGCCGAGGTCGAGACCGTGGCGGCCTACCGCCGCGTCGTGCCCGAGCCGCCCATTGCCGCCTGGACGCAGGTGCACGCGCTGCTCGAAGGCGCGCCGCACGCGTGGCTCGTCACGAGCTCCGAGGGCGTGCGCAACCTCGACGAACTCGCGCGCGAGCACCTCACGGCCGGCGAGATCGTCGAGCTGCGTCATGCGCCGCTTGTCGCGCCGCACCCGCGGATCGCCGAGACGGCGCGCTCAATGGGTTTTGATAGGATTACGGTGTCCGGCGCGGGCGACGAACGCATCGTCGAGACGCTGCTAAGCCTCGCTTCTTCCGTTGTTCAACCGGTTCAGAACACTCCGGCCCAGGCGCCGGCCAACCCACGCATGACAGATTCGAACAACTCAAGCAGCACAACAAACCAGGGCGCCCTCGCCACGGGCGCGGCCGCTTCCAGCAGCGCGTCGGCTTCGGGCAGCGCATCGGCGCGGCCTTCGTATGCGTCGTCGGGCGCGGGCTCTTCCGCGCCGCTGACGCCACCGCCGGGCGCGGGCAACGGGCGGCGCGGCGCAGGCTCGGCGCTGCTGTGGCTCGTCCTGGTGCTGGTCGCGGCGGGCTCGGGCGCAGGCGGCTATTTCCTCAATCGCAAGGTCGACAACCTCGGCATGCAGGCCATTCAACGCCAGCAGGCGAGCGAGCAGCAGACCGCCGCGCTGCGTGCGCGCGCCGACCAGGCTGTTGCGGGCGCACAGCAGGTCGACAAGCAGATCGCCCAGCTCGAAGGCAAGATCGCCGACGCGCAGAATTCGCAGCAGGCGCTCGCGCAGCAATACGCCGACCTGTCGAAGAGCCGCGACGACTGGACGCTCGCCGAAGTCGGCCAGATGCTGTCGAGCGCGAGCGAGCAGCTCCAGCTCACGGGCAACACGCAGCTCGCACTGTTCGCGCTGCAAAGCGCCGACACGCGGCTCGCCGCCTCGGACAACGCGCAGGCCATCGCCGTGCGCAAGGCGATCGCGCAGGACATCGACAAGCTCAAGGCCGCGCCGTCGACGGACCTCACGGGTCTCGCCATCAAGCTCGACACCGCGCTCGGCCAGATCGACTCGCTGCCGCTTTCGGGCGAGGCGATCGTCGTGCATACGAAGCCGGAGGCTGCGCAGCCCGCCGATATCGCCCAGGTTGCCGCGGCGACCAACCAGCCGAAATGGAAGGTCTGGATCGACACCTTCGTCGACGGCGTGGGCAAGCAGATCGCGAGCCTCGTGCAGGTGCGCCGCATCGACAACGCGGACGCCATGCTCGTGTCGCCCGATCAAGGCTATTTCGTGCGTGAGAACCTGAAGCTGCGTCTGCTTTCGGCGCGCCTGTCGCTGCTCTCGCGCAACCAGGACACGCTCAAGTCCGACCTCGCGGCCGCCGACGCCACGCTCGCACGCTACTTCGACAGTGCGTCGAAAGACACGCAAACGGTGCGCGGACTGCTCAAGGAAGTGAACGACGGCTCGGCCGCCGTCACGCTGCCCACGCTCGACACGAGCCTGAAGGCGATTCAGCAATACCGGAGCCGGGGGTAAGACATGGCGATCCGTGGACTCCTCTGGCTCGCGCTTCTGTTCGCGATTGCCGTCGCGCTCGCGACTGTCGGGCGCTTCGACACCGGGCAGGTGCTGCTCGTCTATCCGCCGTATCGCGTGGACGTCTCGCTCAACCTGTTCGTGGTCGGCATCGTGGTGGCGTTCCTGCTGCTATACGCGATCCTGCGTTTCGCTCGCAACATCGTGACGATGCCGCGCCGCGTGGGCGCCTACCGCGCGCGCATGCGTGCCGAGAAGGCGAACTCGGCGCTGCGCGATGCCGTGGGCAATCTCTACGCGGGCCGCTTCTCGCGCGCCGAGAAAGCCGCACGCGATTCGCTCGCCGACGCGAAGAATACGAGCGCCGCGGGCCTGATCGCCGCGACGGCAGCGCATCGTCTGCACGAATACGCGCGCCGCGACGAATGGCTCACCCAGGTCGACGACCCCGACCTCCAGGAAGCGCGCCTCATGGCGACCGCCGACATGCGCGCCGACGGCCGCGACGCCGATGGCGCGCTTGCCGCGCTCACCGAAATGCGCACGCAGGGCGGCCGCCGCATCCACGCGCAACAGATCGCACTGCGCGCGCAGCAGCAGCTCAAGAACTGGAGCGAAGTGCTCAAGCTCGTGAAGACGCTGGAAAAGCGCGAAGCGTTGCACCCGGCCGTGGCCGTGCGCCTGCGCCAGCTCGCGGCGGAAAATCTGCTGCGCGACCGTCGTCACAACGCCGATGCGCTGCTCGAACTGTGGCAGTCGCTCTCGAACGTCGAGCGTCACTCGCCGCGTCTCGCCGACTGCGCCGCCGAACTGCTGATCGCGCTCGATCGCCAGGCCGACGCGCGCAAGATCGTCGAGGAAGCGCTCGCGCAGAACTGGGACGCGCGCTTGCTGCGCCGCTATCCGGACACGGCGGGCAGCGACGCGCTGCCGCTCATCCAGAAGGCCGAGGTTTGGCGCAAGGAGCGCCCTGAGGACGGCGACCTGCTGTTCGCGCTGGGCCGCCTGTGCCTGAAGCAACAGCTCTGGGGCAAAGCGCAGTCGTTCCTCGAAGCCGCGCTCAAGTCCGCCGACGCCACGCAGAACGAGCCGCTCAAGATCCGCTCGCATCGCGCACTCGCGCGTCTGCACGAGCAGCTCGGCGACGGCGAGAAGGCCGCTTCGCACTATCGGGAAAGTGCGCTGTCGATGAACGTGGTGTAAAGCAGCCCGCGACGAATCCGAAGCCGCAACGAAAACGGCCGCCTGCAAAACAGGCGGCCGTTTGTTTTTGCTGAAGCCGTAATGCGCTTAGCGGTTCACGAGCTTCGCAGGCGCCGAAAGCGCGAGCAAACCGCCCAGGATCATGAACACCGCGAGCATGTACATGCCCGAATCGTTGGCCTTGGTGGCCTCTTTGAGCCAGCCCACCGCGTACGGGCTCAGGAAGCCCGCGAGATTGCCGATGGAGTTGATGAGCGCGATACCGGCCGCCGCGCCCGTGCCCGCGAGCCAGGCCGTGGGCAGGCTCCAGAACAGCGGCAGCGTGGTGAGAATGCCCATCGTCGCGATGGTGAGCGCCGTCATGGCGAGCGTCGTGTCGTGCGCCCAGGTGACCGAAAGGACGAGGCCGAGCGCACCGATGGCGGCCGGCACGGCGATGTGCCAGCGGCGCTCGCGCGTGCGGTCGGCGCTCTTCGCCACCAGCACCATGCCGACCACGGCCGCGGCGAACGGAATCGCCGAAAGCAGGCCGATCGTGAGCGCGTCTTTCACGCCCGTCGCCTTGATGATGGTGGGCAGCCAGAAGCTCACGCCGTAGAGGCCCATCACGAACGAGAAGTAGGTGAGGCTCATCACCAGCACGCGCGCGCTCGTGAGCACGGTCATGATCGGCGGGTCCTCCTTGGTGGCATCTTCAGCGGCGATGTTGCGCTCGAGCAGCGCGCGCTCTTCTTCCGTGAGCCACTTCGCTTTTCCGATGCGGTCGTCGAGCACGAAGAACACCAGCACGCCGACGATCACCGAAGGCAGCCCTTCGAGCAGGAACAGCCACTGCCAGCCTTGCCAGCCGTTCGCGCCGTCGAAGGACTTGAGAATCCAGCCCGACACCGGACCGCCGATCACGCCCGACAGCGCGATGGCCGTCATGAACCACGTGGTCATGCGCCCGCGGCGGTGCGCCGGATACCAGTAGGTGAGATAGAGGATGATGCCGGGGAAGAAGCCCGCCTCGCACAGGCCGAGCAAAAAGCGCATCACGTAGAACATGGTGGGCGTGGTGACGAACATCGTCAGGATGGAGACGAGGCCCCACGTGACCATGATGCGCGCGATCCACACGCGCGCACCCACGCGATGCAGGATGATATTGCTTGGCACTTCGAACAGAAAGTAGCCGACGAAGAATATGCCCGCGCCGAAGCCATAAACCGCATCGGAGAGATTGAGCGCCGAACTCATCTGCAGCTTGGCGAAGCCCACGTTGACGCGGTCCAGATACGCGACCACGTAACACAGCATGAGAAGCGGAATGAGACGCCACGCGACTTTGCGGTACGTGGCTTCTTCGAAGGCGGAGGGCGGGGCACCCGCTCCCGCTTGCGGCAGATGATTCGCTGGACTGGCCATGGTGTCTCCTAAGCGATCTTGCTCGTTGGCGTGTTTGTTGTATTGCCGCCTTGATATGGCGGGTATTCGACGCGAAAGCACGATCATTCTATACGCGCCGCCGTGGCGCGACGGCGCGTATCTGTCGGGGAAAACACCGATCGGCCAGCTGGCGGGCGCAACTATACGCAGCGCCCGCCATCCACTTCGATGCAGGTGCCGGTAATGAACGCGGCCTCATCCGAAGCGAGATAGAGACACGCATTGGCCACGTCCTGCGGCGTGGAGAAGCGCCCGAGCGGAATGGTCGCGACGAAGCGCTGGCGGTTCTCGGGCGTGTCGGGCACGCCCATGAACTCCGCCGTGAGCCCCGTATCGCCGATCACGGGATTCACGCAGTTCACGCGAATCTGGTCGGGGCCCAGCTCGGCCGCCAGCGCCTTGCTGGCCACGATCATCGCGCCCTTGCTGCCGTTGTACCAGACGAGCCCGGGCCGGGGCCGGATGCCGGCCGTCGACGCGATATTGACGAACGCGCCGCCGCCGCGCTCGCGAAAGTGCGGTACGAACGCGCGCACGCTCCAGTAGAGGCCCTTCACGTTGACGGCGTAGACGCGGTCGAACTCCGCTTCGCTCACTTCGAGCACGGGCTTGTTGCGATGCGTAGTGCCCGCGTTGTTGACGACGATCTGCACGCTGCCGAAGTCCTCGACGGCCGCCTCGCGCAGCGCGTGCCAGTCGGCTTCGCGCGTGATGTCGCCTTGCACGGCAATGGCCTTGCCGCCTGCGAGCGCGATCTCGCTCGCCACGCGCTCGGCGGCGTCACCGTTCAGATCGTTGATGACGACGTTCGCGCCTTCGCGCGCGTAAGTCCTGGCGATCCCTTCGCCGAAGCCCGAGCCGCCGCCGGTCACGACGGCCGTCTTGCCTTTGAGTCGCATGGTGTCTCCGTATGTATGAGTATCGACATGTTCAGCCGTGCCGGATCGCAATCGTCTTGAGCACCGTGAAGCCATAGAGTGCTTCGAAGCCTTTTTCGCGCCCGTGTCCCGAGTGCCGCGTGCCGCCGAACGGCAATTCGACGCCGCCGCCCGCGCCGTAGTTGTTGACGAACACCTGGCCCGCGCGCACGCGCCGGGCGAGACGCATCTGGCGCGCGCCGTCGCGTGTCCAGATGCCGGCGACGAGGCCATAAGGCGTGCCATTGGCGAGCGCGAGCGCTTCTTCCTCGCTCTCGAAGGGCATGGCCGCGAGCACCGGGCCGAACACTTCTTCCTGGGCGAGGCGGCTTTGCGGCGGCACGTCGCGCAGGAGCGTCGGGACTTCGTAGAAGCCGCCGCTGGGCGCATCGGCTTCGAGCCTGCCGCTTGCCGCCGTGGCGATGCGGCTCGCGGCCGCTTCGTCGAGAAAGGCGCGCACACGCTGGCGCTGTTTCTCGTTGATGAGGGGGCCGCAGTCGAGATCGGCACTGGCCGGGCCCACGCGCAACTTGCCGAACGAGGCGGCGAGCCGGTCGATGAGCGGCTCGTAGGCGCTGCGCTCGATCAGCACGCGGCTGCCCGCCGAACAGGTCTGCCCCGCGTTCTGCACGATCGCGGCGACGAGCACGGGCAGCGCGGCGTCGAAATCGGCATCGGCGAAGACGATTTGCGGCGACTTGCCGCCCAGTTCGAGCGTCACTGGCACGTGGTGTTCAGCTGCCATCTGCGCGACGAGCTTGCCCGTTTGCGGCGAGCCCGTAAACGAGATGTGGTCGATGCCCGGATGCGCGCTGAGCGCCGCGCCCGCCTCATGCCCGAGCCCGGTGACGATGTTGAGCGCGCCCGCGGGCAGACCGGCTTCGCGCGCGAGTTCGGCTACGCGCAGCAGCGACACGCAGGCGTCCTCGGCGGGCTTCACCACGCACGCGTTGCCGGTGGCGAGCGCCGCGCCCACGCTGCGGCCGAAGATCTGCATCGGGTAATTCCAGGGCACGATGTGGCCCGTCACGCCGTGCGGCTCGCGCACCGTGAGCACCGTGTAGCCGGCCTGGTAGGGCAGCGTTTCGCCGTGCAGCTTGTCGGCGGCGCCGGCGTAGAACTCGAAATAGCGCGCGAGCGCGGCGGCGTCGGCGCGCGCCTGCTTGAGCGGCTTGCCGGTGTCGCGCGCTTCGAGCTGCGCGAGTTCTTCCCTGTGCTGGCCGACGAGACCCGAGAGCGCGAACAGCATGCGCCCGCGTTCGGCGGCGCTCAGTGCGCCCCAGGCGCCCTCGAAGGCTTTGCGTGCGGCCGTGACGGCCGAGTCGATGTCGGCTGCATTGCCGCGCGCGATTTGCGCGAAGGGCTGGCCGGTGGAGGGATCGATCGCGGCGAGCGTCTCGCCGCTGGCGGGCGATTGCCACTCGCCGCCGATGAAGTGCTTCGCTTCTTCCATGTATGCGCCTCGTAAGTAGGGAGTGAAGCGGGGGTGAAACGAGGAAGGGGAAACGCAAAAACGGGAAACGTCGCCGAAGCGTGGCTCGGATCGCCCCAAGGAGGGCCGCGCCGGCAGATCGATTATCGCGCCAATCGCGGGCGCCACGCGCGGGAATTCAGCAGCCACTTCATTTGCGTGCGGGAAAGCCCTGGGCCGAACTGCCGGCCGCCCTGGCCGATTGGCTATAATGGCGTCCATCCTCCAACGTCCGCGACGTTCGGTTCCGCGCCGTTTTTCCGCGCGAGCCGTCGATTTTTCCCCTTCTCAACAGAGAGCGCTCATGAGCTTTGCAAATGTCCCCGCCGGCAAGGATCTGCCGCAAGACTTCAACGTGATCATCGAGATTCCCGCGCAAAGCGATCCGGTGAAATACGAAGCCGACAAGGACCTGGGCCTGCTCGTCGTCGACCGTTTCGTCGGCACGGGCATGCGCTATCCCGTGAACTACGGCTTCATTCCGCAGACGCTCTCCGGCGACGGCGACCCGGTCGACGTGCTCGTGATCACGCCGTTCCCGCTGCTGGCCGGCTCGGTCGTGCGTTCGCGCGCGCTCGGCATGCTGCAGATGACCGACGAGTCGGGCGTCGACGCGAAGCTGATCGCGGTCCCGCACGACAAGGTCTGCCCGATGACGGCCAACCTCAAGTCGCTCGACGACGTGCCCGAGTACCTGAAGGACCAGATCAAGCACTTCTTCGAGAACTACAAGGCGCTCGAAAAGGGCAAGTGGGTCAAGGTCGAAGGCTGGGTCGGCATCGAAGCCGCCCACAAGGAAATCACCGAAGGCGTGGCGAACTTCAAGAAGTAAATCGCGCTTCAGGGTTGATCGAAAACCGCACGTGCCTGTCAGGGCCGTGCGGTTTTTTCATGGGCGCCCGATCAACCCACTTCGGCGACGTCGCGCAGCTCCGGCCCGCGCAGGATGTCGAGCCGCGCGGGCCTGCCCACGCCGTAGCCCTGCGCGTAGTCCACGCCCATCGCGATCATCCAGTCCACGATGGCGGCATCCTCCACGCACTCGGCGATCGTCAGCTTGCCCGCGGCATGTGCGACCTGGTTGATCGATCGCACGATGGCCTGGTCCAGCGGGCTGTCGACGATGCCGCGTATGAAGCTGCCGTCGATCTTCAGATAGTCGACGTGCAGATGCTTGAGGTAGTTGAACGACGACATGCCCGCGCCGAAGTCGTCGAGCGCGAAGCGGCAGCCCTGCGCGCGCAGACGTTCGATGAGAGTGATTGCCTCGTTCAGATTCGTGATCGCGGCGGTTTCGGTGATCTCGAAACATACGCGCTCGAACGGGATGGACCAGATGCGCTGCTGCTCCTCGATATAGTCGGCGAGTTGCTCGTCGCCGAGCGAGGCGCCCGAGAGGTTGATCGACCAGGTGCCGTAATCGTGTGTGCCTTCGGCGATCATTGCGAACGCGCTCGCAATCACCCAGCGGTCGATGGCCGGCATGAGGTCGAAGCGCTCGGCTGCGCCGATGAACGCGGAAGGCTCGACGAGCGCGCCTGAGGCGGACTGCATGCGCAACAGCAGTTCGACGTGCGTGTCGTCGGCCCCCGATGCCGATGTGGACGACTGCGCGAGCGAGAGGATCTTCTGGCCGAAGAGGCAGAACTGGCCGTTCTCGAGCGCCGCCTTGATGTCGGAGACCCACGCCATCTGCGCGTGGGTTTGCGAGAGTTCCTCGTCGTCATAGCGAAAACGGTGCACGCGGTTGCGGCCTTTCTTCTTCGCCATGTAGCACGCGACGTCCGCGGCTTTCATCACCTCCTTCACGGAAACGAGACCCGCCGCATCGCCGACGAGGCCGATGCTCACGCTCGTCTGCACGATGCGCCCGGCGCCCGTGAAGCGGATCGCGGCGATGCCCGCGCGCAGGCCTTCCGCGAGCAGCGACGCGTGCGCCGCCGTGCAGTGGGGCAGCACGACGCCGAATTCGTCGCCGCCGAGGCGCGCAATGATGTCCTCGCCGCGCAACTCGCTCTTGAGCACGCGGCAGACCTGGCGGATCAATTCGTCGCCGGTCGAGTGGCCGCAGGTGTCGTTGACGACCTTGAACTGGTCGAGGTCGAGAAACATGACCGCGTGGCCGGGCTGTCCGGGCGGTGCGCCCGCGCTGTCTTCCAGCAACGCGGCGAGGCGCCGCTCGAACTCGCGGCGGTTGTAGATGTCGGTGAGCTCGTCGTGGGTCGCCTGGTACGCGAGGCGGGCGGCATGCTCGCGCAGCGCGCTCACGTCGTAGAGCACGATGACGGTGCCGATCACGCGGCGTTGCGCGTCGCGCAGCTTCGACATCGAGTAGTCGACCGCGAGACGCGAGCCGTTCGGGCGCATCACATGCAGACTCGACCCGCCTGCGTTGCCCGTCGCTTGCGAATTCATCAGGATGGCGAAGCCCTGCGGTTCCTGTGCGTCGTTGCGCACGTCGCAGATCGCATCGAACGGTTGCGCGAGCATCTCGGCGGCCGCGCGGCCGAGCATGCGTTCGGCCACCGCGTTGCAGTAGGTCACACGCGCGTGCTCGTCGGTGCGGATCACGGCTTCGCCGATCGAGGCCAGTGTGACCTCCGCCAGTTCGCGTTCCGTATAGGCCTTCGCTTCGGCGGTCTTCAGCTCGGAAATGTCGAACAGGCAACCGACCATGCGCACGGCGCGCCCGCGTGCATCGCGCACCGCCTGGCCGCGCGCGCGGCACCAGCAGTAGCTGCCCGCGAGCGTGCGCAGACGAAACTCCACGTCGAAAGTCGTTGCGCGCGCAAGGTGTTGGCGCAGCGCGTGGCGCACTAGCGTGAGGTCGTCCGGGTGGACGAGCTGGGTGAGGCCCGTGTCGCTTTCGAAGCGTGTTCCCACGTCGTAGCCGAGCTGCTCGTAGAGCCAGTTCGAGAAGTAGCATTGCCGGCTGCCGACCTCCCAGTCCCAGAGTCCGGCGTTGATGCCTTCGAAGCCTAGCGTGAGGCGCTCCTCGTTCTTGCGCACTTCGGCTTCGAGGCGGTCGCTGCGCGCGAGCGCGCGGCGGATGAACTGTGAGAACACGCCGAGCAGCACGATCGCGGAGGCGGCGAGCGCGAGCGTGAGGAGCGAGCGCGTGGCGCGCGCCGCGTCGTCGAGCGAGCGGGAGAAGCCGCTTTCGATGGGCGCGAGCCGGCTGTCGATCTCGCGCAGCTCGTGCACGAGGTTCGCGGACTCGGGCGCGTGCAGTTTGCCCGCCTGCACGAGCGCGTGCAGGCGTTCGCCGGTATCGGCAAGACGCAGAATGTAGCGGTCGCCGATCTCCCAGAAAGCGACGGCCGGGCGCATCCACGGCGTGTTCTTGAGCGTGCGGTAGCCCCAGGTCATGCCGTCCATGTCGGCGGACGCGATGCGGCCCAGCTCGAAACCGTGCCGGATCGCCGCGATGTCCGGCTGCGCGCGGTTCATCTCCAGCCGTGCCGCGCGGTCGCCGAGCGGCACGGCAATGCCGGCGAGGAACGCGCGGTAGTCCGCCTCGTCGCCGGTGCGCGCGTAGCGTTCCAGCGCGTGGACCGCATCCTTCTGGCCCTTCGACCAGCTGCTTTCCCCCGCCACATAGGCGAGCAGGATCGACATGATCGCGAGGCTGACCACCGCGATCAACGCCATGACGGCAGCGAGCAGCCATAGCGGCAGCAGGACCGCGGTCGTGCGCCGCCATCCGTGCCAACCGGGGCCAAGCCGGGTCGTCTCCGATTTAATGGGTCTCTTCATGCTTCACCGGTCCCCGTCGGCTTGCGAGGTGAAATGAGAGCGCGCGCCGGGGGCCAGGACCGGCGTCTTGTGAGCAATAACGGCGGGGGCAGCGGCGGCTTTAGGATTTAGACGGCGCGTTCGATGAAAAGAGCAAACGCTCTTGCCGCGAGGCGTTTGCTCATTCTGGCGCTGCGGTTTCCGGGGCTGCTTCCGCGGCCGTTTCCGGGGGCGACGGAGGTGGCGGGGGCAGGACCGATTCGAGCGTGCGCGTGCCGGCTGCGAGCGCGCGCTTTTCGCGTGGTGTGAGGCGCTTGACCCAGTACTCGGCGCTCGAGGCACGTGCACGGTCGGCGAACTCGAATTGCGCGAGCACCTGTACCGGCTTGCGCGAGCGCGTGTAGCGCGCGCCGGTGCCGCTCGCGTGCTGGGCGAAGCGGGCGGCGACGTCGATGGCGATGCCCGTGTAGACGCTGCCGTCGGCGCATTCGAGCATGTAGAGGAACCACGGCATAGTTCTGGAAGCGATGATCGTGATCGGCGTGGGCGTTTCAGGACACGTCGTGCGCGAGTTTTACGGATGAATCACGCACGAAACGGATTGCGCTCATTGAGCTCGTGCATGTAGGCGTGAATGTGGTTCGTCTCGCTCTCGAGAAAGCGCGCGACGGCATCGGAGAACGCCGGATGGGCGAGCCAGTGTGCCGAGCGCGTGGCGGTGGGCAGGAACCCGCGCGCCATCTTGTGTTCGCCTTGCGCGCCGCCTTCGAACACGTCGAGCTTTTCCTCGATGCAGAATTCGAGCGGCTGATAATACGCGGTCTCGAAGTGCAGGCAGGGCACGTGTTCGAGCGCGCCCCAGTAGCGGCCATAGAGCGTGCCGCCCTGGCCATTCTCACCGCGCTGCCAGACCACGAGCGAACTCGCGATCGGCTTGCCTTCGCGCTCGGCGATCACGAGCAGCAGATTCTCCGGCATCGTCTCGCCGATCATGCGAAAGAAGTCGAGATTCAGGTACGGCGAAGAGAAATGCTCGCGGTAGGTTTGCCGGTAGCAGCGACTGAAAAAGCGCCACTCGGTGTCGCTAATGTCCTCGCCGCGCACACGCCGCATCGTCACGCCCGCGTCGTGCACCTTGCGACGTTCCGCGCGGATGTTCTTGCGCTTCTTCTGTTCGAGAGTCGAGAGGAAGTCCTCGAAGTCGCGATAGCCGTCGTTGAGCCAGTGAAATTGCACGCCTTCGCGCTGCATCATGCCGAGGTCGGTCAGTGCCTCGGCGTCTTCGGTGGTCGGAAAGAGCACATGCAGCGACGAGACGTCGGCCTGCTCGGCAAAGGCGAGCAGCGTCGCGGCCAGATGGCGGCGCGCGGTCGTGTCGGCGGCGATCAGGCGCGTGCCCTGCACCGGCGTGAACGGCACGGCGCACAGGAGCTTCGGGTAGTACTCGAGGCCGTTGCGCTTGTACGCGTCGGCCCAGGCCCAGTCGAACACGTACTCGCCGTACGAGTGGCCCTTCAGATACACCGGTGCGGCGGCGGCGAGGCGGCCCGTGCGTGCGTCGGTGAGCGTGACGAATTGCGCGGCCCAGCCCTCGTTCGGCGTGGAACAGCGCGTGGCGTCGAGCGCCGCGAGGAATTCGTGGCGCAAAAAGGGCGTAGGCTGCGCCTGACGCGCGAGCAGCGCGTTCCATTCGGCGGCGTCGACCTCGGACGGTGAGCCGAGGATGCCCGTGCGATAATCGAAATGTTCCTGTTTCATGCGTGCCCGTTGGCGTGGGATGCGGCTTGGGTCGTTCAGCAGCGCCTGCAGCGGCAAACGGTCATGGTAAAGCAAACGTCCCGAGCGGGTGAGGACCGCCGCGCTTCGTGCAGCGGCGTCAGCCACGCAGCATCGAGCGGTTTCGAAGCGGCTTCAAGCGGCACCAGGCAGCCCAAACGTCAGAGCGCGCGCTTTCGTGCGCAGCGCGCCCGCCTCAAGGTTATCGAAATGAAAGAGCGCTTCTTCAATCTCTATACGCACGGCTTTGCGCGCGTGGCCGTGGGCGTGCCGCGCTGCCGTGTGGCCGATCCCGCATTCAATGCCAGCGAGACGCTCGCGCTCGCGCGCGAGGCCGCGGCGCGGGGCGCGGCGCTCGTCGCGTTCCCCGAGCTTGGGCTTTCGGCCTATACCTGCGACGACCTGTTCCATCAGCAAGCGTTGCTCGACGCCTGCGAGCGCGCGCTCGCGCAGATCGTCGAAGCGTCGGCCGCGCTGCCGCTCGTGATGATCGTGGGGCTGCCGGTGCGCGCGGGGCATTCGCTCTTCAACTGCGCAGCGGTCGTGGCGGGCGGGCGTGTGGCGGGCGTCGTGCCCAAGAGCTTCCTGCCGAACTACGGAGAATTCTACGAGCCGCGCCAGTTCAGCGCCGCCGATAGCGCGAGCACCGACACCGTGCGCCTCGCCGGCGCGGATGTGCCGTTCGGCGCGTCGCTGCTGTTCGAGGTGCCGCAGGTTGCGGGTCTGCGCTTTCACGTGGAAATCTGCGAGGACGTCTGGGTGCCGATCCCGCCGTCGTCGTTCGCGGCGCTCGCGGGCGCTTCGGTGCTCGTCAATCTTTCGGCGTCGAACGTCGTGGTGGGCAAGGCGGGCTACCGGCAGCAACTGGTCTCGCAACAGTCGGCGCGTTGTCTTGCCGCGTATCTGTACACCTCGGCGGGCAAGGGCGAATCGACCACCGACATGGCCTGGGACGGCCACGCGCTCGTGTGCGAAAACGGCGAGCTGCTCGCGCAGTCGGAGCGCTTCTCCGACGACTCGCATCTCATCTTCGCCGATGTCGATCTCGCGCGACTGCAGCAGGAGCGCATCCGCCAGACCACGTTCGGTGATTCGATCCGCCGCCACGCCGATGAAGTCGCGAAGTTTCGCGTGATTTCGTGCGAGCTGGCGGGCGAGGGCGCATGGCAGCGCGACACGCTCGCGCTCTCGCGCCGCGTGGAGCGCTTCCCCTATGTGCCGGCCGACCCGAAGCGGCGCGACGAGCGCTGCAACGAGGTCTACAACATCCAGGTGCAGGCGCTCGTGCAGCGGCTTTCGCAGGCGGGCATCAAGAAGGTGGTGATTGGCGTCTCGGGCGGGCTCGACTCCACGCATGCGCTGCTCGTGTGCGCGAAGGCGATGGATCGCCTCGGGCTGCCGCGCGCGAACATTCTCGCGTACACCATGCCTGGTTTCGCCACGAGCGAGCGCACGCTGCGCCAGGCGCGCGAGCTGATGGCGCTCGTGGGCTGCACGGCGCGCGAAATCGACATTCGCCAGAGCTGCATGCAGATGCTCGAAGACCTCGGCCATCCGTACTCGGAAGGCAAGCAAGCCTACGACATCACGTTCGAAAACGTGCAGGCCGGCGAGCGCACGAATCACCTGTTCCGCCTCGCCAACTTCAATCACGCGATCGTGATCGGCACGGGCGATCTCTCCGAACTTGCGCTCGGCTGGTGCACATACGGCGTGGGCGATCACATGTCGCACTACAACGTGAATGCGAGCGTGCCGAAGACGCTCATCACGCACCTCGTGCGCTGGGTGGCCGAAACGGGCCAGATTGGCCAGAAGGGGGAGAGCGGCCGCGACGTGCTCGAAGCGATTCTCGCCACCGACATCAGCCCGGAGCTGATCCCCGGCAAGTCCGATGGCGCGCCCGAGCAGAAAACCGAGAACACGATCGGCCCCTACGAGCTGCAGGACTTCAACCTCTACTACACGCTGCGCTTTGGCTTCGCGCCTTCCAAGGTCGCGTTCCTCGCGCGCCACGCGTGGGGTGACCGCGAAGCGGGTGCATGGCCCGAGAACGCGAAGGTCGCGCGCAATCAGTACGATCTCGCGTCGATCAAGCGCAATCTGCGCATATTCCTCGACCGCTTCTTCCGCCAGAGCCAGTTCAAGCGCACCTGCATTCCGAATGCGCCGAAGGTCGGCTCGGGCGGCTCGCTCTCGCCGCGTGGCGACTGGCGTGCCCCCAGCGATTCGGAGTCGGTGGTCTGGCTCGCCGATCTGGAGCGCGTACCCGACGAAGCGGGCGGGACGAGCGCGGCGCCTGCGGGCAAGCCCTCGGCGTGAGCCCCGGCCGCACAGCGTAGAATCCCGATATGTTCCGAAATTTCCGACAAATCCGATAACGAGACGAGGTTCGCCATGAAACGCATTACTGCCGTGATCAAACCGTTCAAGCTCGACGAAGTACGCGAGGCGCTCGCCGAAGTGGGCCTCACGGGCCTGACCGTCACCGAGGTCAAGGGCTTCGGCCGCCAGAAGGGCCACACGGAGCTTTACCGCGGCGCCGAATACGTGGTCGATTTCCTGCCAAAGGTGAAGATCGAGGTGGTGGTCGCGAACGACCAGGCCGACCAGGTGATCGACGCGATCATCGGCGCGGCGCGCACCGGCAAGATCGGCGACGGCAAGATATTCGTGACCGACGTGGAGCGCGTGATCCGCATCCGCACGGGCGAGGAAAACGAAGCGGCGGTTTGAGACCGTGCGCCTTCGAAGCACCTGATGCACCAATAGAAAAGGGGACGGCGCCGCTCGCGCGGCCCGTCCCCAGAATAAAAAACGGTGCGATACCCTTTCGGACATCGCACCGATACGCGCCTCTCGCAGCAGCGTGAAAACGTCGATGTAGCTGTTCTTTCTACACTCGTTTCGAATTAGAACGAGTGCTGGATACCTGCGTACACGCCAACCTGGCTGTGGCCCGGAACCGGGTTGCCCGTGCTTGCAGCCGTACCGAAGTTGTTGGCGTTCAGACCGAAGTTGGCCGTCTTGCTGTTCTGCACCGTGCCTGCCTGGATGTCGAGCAGCGTGCGCTTGGACAGGTTGTACGAGCCGCCGATCGTGTACAGCGTGGCGTTGCCGCCGCCGTTGTTCGCGTTGACGTGGTAGACCGCTGCAATCAGCGCTGCAGCCGGCGTCATTTGCCACGTCACACCGCCCCACTCGTGGTCGAGCGTGGTCGGCTGGCCGATGATGCCCGGATTCATGCCCGACGAACGGATGGCTTCGTAGCCGCCCTGAACCTTGAACGCGCCGAGGAACAGGTTGAACATGGCCATGTAATCGCGCGAGTAAGCGAACACGCCGTTGCCGTTACCTTGCGAGGTGGAGAGCGGCGTCTTCGTGCTGCCGTCCAGCGCGTTGTACAGGCCGCCCAGCTGACCATTGTTCGGATTGCGGATTTCGTCATACAGGCCGCGGATCTGGAACAACGAGCTCGTGTAGGTCAGTTGCAGGCCAGCTTCACGACCCGACGGCGTCGTGTTGTTGCCGTTCCAGTTCGTCGCGTTCGAGAACGCGTACTGGCCGTACACGTCAAAGCCGAACCAGTTCGGCGACTGGTACGAAATGTTGTTGCTCGATTGCGGCCAGTTGCGGCCACGGACCATCGAGGCCGACGACCAGTTCGACTGACCGAACGGGTCGAAGTCCCAAATGCCGTTGGAGATGAACAGCATGCGGCCAGCCAGCAGCGTACCGAACTGGTCGTTCGCGACACCGATAGTTGCCCAGCGATTCCAGAGCGAGCCGGCCGAGCCGAGCGTGCCGTTGGCGGTGCTGAAGCTGCCTTCCAGGTGGAACAGAACCTTGTTGCCGCCACCGATGTCTTCAACGCCCTTCATGCCCCAGAGGCTGGTGCCCCAGTAGCCGCTCTCGAGCTGAACCTGGCTGGAGCCGTGGGTGGCTTGACCATTTGCGCCGCTGCCGGCACCAATGCCGTTCATATACGCCACACCCATGTCCAGGCGGCCGTAGAGCGTGACGCTGCTTTGTGCATGCGCGATCACGCCAGCCGACATCAATGCTGCGGCGAGCAAAGCTTTCTTCATCTTCTCCTCCATACCCTGTCAAAGAGTCAACCTTAGTACTGCGAAAGACGTCCGTGCGCTTGGCGGCGCTGCGAACAGAAATCGTCGCGTAAGGGAGAATTACCCCGAGGACCGGCGTACGGGCTGGTGCCGCTGCATGACCCGGGCTGGGTCGTCTTGCAGGTCCCCTGGTTGACTGGCATCTCCCGTTCTTTTTGAAGTGAAACTACTTTTAATGAACTTTGTTTTGCTACTTTGGTTACTAATTTAGCAAAAAAGGTCCGCGCTGGCGAACTAATTCGTGCTCGCACCCCGGGATGTCGTCAAATTGCAATATGGTCTTCCTGGATGGTGGTCAGAGAGGTACTACAACCAGGTCGAAACCCTTGTGGGACAAGGGACTCACGTCAATTGAATGGCTGAGTTCAGGATTGCCACTATTGACGGAAGATTTCGCAAGGAGTAATGCGAAAAACGCCGTTTTTAAGGCTAAACGGACGGCTTTTGGAGGATGAAAGTCCCAAAAAGAACAGGCGCTGTAAGCGCCTTGTAAAACTACTTTTGCTACATCGCCGAAAGGCGGCGACCCTGAGAGTCGACTTATTTGAGGCTGCCTGAAAGGAACTGGCGCAGGCGCTCGCTCTTCGGATTGGCGAAGACCTCGGCCGGCTGGCCTTCCTCTTCCACGAGACCCTTGTGCAGGAACATGACGTGGTTCGAAACGTTGCGCGCGAAACCCATTTCGTGTGTGACCACGATCATCGTGCGGCCTTCCTCGGCGAGCTTCTGCATGACCTTGAGCACTTCGCCAACGAGTTCGGGGTCGAGCGCCGAAGTGGGCTCGTCGAACAGCATCACGTCGGGGTGCATCGCGAGCGCGCGGGCAATCGCCACGCGCTGCTGCTGGCCGCCCGAGAGGTGCGAGGGGTATTGCTTCTCCACGCGCGGCGCGAGACCGACCTTCTCCAGATAGGTGCGCGCGCGCTCTTCGGCGTCCTTGCGCGGCAGGCCCAGCACGTGCACGGGCGCTTCGATCACGTTCTCGAGCACCGACATGTGCGACCAGAGGTTGAAGTGCTGGAACACCATGGCGAGCTTGGTGCGCACGCGCTGGAGTTGCTTTGCGTCGGCGGGGTGCAGGGCGCCCGTGCGCTTGTCCGCGCGAGTGGCGACTTCCTCGCCATCCACCACGATGCGCCCTTCGTTGGGCTGCTCGAGGAAGTTGATGCAACGCAGCATCGTGCTTTTGCCCGAACCGGACGAGCCGATCACGCTGATCACGTCGCCGGCATTGGCCTTCAGGGACACGCCCTTGAGGACTTCGTTGTCGCCGTACTTCTTGTGGATGGAGTCGACGAACAGCTTCTGCTTCTGGGAATTCATCAATTGACCTTTAAACACGCCCTGGCGGGCTCACTTGCCTTGCGGTCGCAGGTACGCGAGCCAGCGGCGCTCTGCGCGGCGGAACAGCCACACGAGCGTGAAAGAAATGATCAGGTACAACAGCGCGGCGATGCCGAATGCGCCGAACGACTGATACGTCGCCGAGTTCACGTCGCGCGCGATCTTCAGGATGTCCGGCACGGTCGCCGTGAAGGCCACGGTCGTTGCGTGCAGCATCAGAATGACTTCGTTGCTGTAGTAGGGCAGGGCGCGGCGCAACGCCGAAGGCAGGATCACGCGGCGGTACAGCGTGAATTGCGACATGCCGTACGCGCGCGCAGCTTCGATCTCGCCGTAGGGCGTCGCCTTGATCGCGCCCGCGAAGATTTCGGTGGTATACGCGCAGGTGTTGAGCGTGAACGCCAGCAGCGTGCAGTTCATGCCGCTCCTGAAGAACGCGCTCGTGAGTTCGTGGTTGCGCACGATCTCGAGGCTGTAGAGGCCCGTGTAGCACAGCAGCAGCTGCACGTAGAGCGGCGTGCCGCGGAAGATGTACGTGTAGAGCCACACGAGCCCGGCGAGCCACTTCTTCTTCGACACGCGGGCCACGGCGAGCGGCACCGAGAGGCAGAAGCCGAGTCCGATCGAGATGACGAGCAGCCACAGCGTAATGGCCACGCCGCTGAAATGGTAGCCGTCGGAGAAGAGATAGTTGCGCCAGTACTGCTGGATCAGTTGGACGAAGTCTTGCATGGTCTTGGCCTCGCGCGATTCAGAGATCCGCCTTGCGCACACCGGTGGAGTAGCGCTTGTCGAGATACATCAGCACGAAGTTGGAGACCGTGGTGATGACGAGATAGATCGCGCCGGCGAGCAGCGTGAAGAAGAAGAAACGCAGCGTGCCCTTGCCGGCGTCCTGGCTAGCCTTCACGACGTCGGCGAGGCCGATGATCGAGACGAGCGCCGTGGACTTCACGAGCACCTGCCAGTTGTTGCCGATGCCGGGCAGTGCGAAGCGCATCATCTGCGGGAACATGATGCGCGTGAACACCTGCCAGCCCGTCATGCCGTAGGCGTGGCCCGCTTCGAGCTGGCCGCGCGGCACGGCGAGGAACGCACCGCGGAACGTCTCGGTGAAGTACGCGCCGTAGATGAAGCCGAGCACGACCACGCCCGCGAGGAACGGATCGATGTCGATCTGATCCCAGCCGAGCATGTCGGTGAGATTGTTCAGCCAGATCTGGATGCTGTAGAAGAGCAGCAGCATGAGCACGAGATCGGGCACGCCGCGAATGAGCGTGGTGTAGAGCGTGCCCGCGCCGTGCGCGACGCGGTTTTTGGAGAGCTTGGCCGCCGCGCCGATCAGCCCGAGCACGAACGAGAGCGCGAGCGACAGCACGGCGAGCTTGACGGTCTGCCAGGTGCCGGCGAGGATCAGCGGGCCGTAGCCTTGAAGAAACATGGGCAAGTCCTTGACGATGCGTTTCTCACACCGCGAAAGGCGCGGCTGTCTGCCGCGGTTCAAATCCGGTCATGGCCGCGCGGTTTATAGCCTGGTCGCGCGCGGCCGATGCAATTGCGCTCGTGAGCGCGCCTGTGACTGTATACGAAGCCCGGTGGCGGTCTATCGGGGAGCCCCCGGGGCTTTTGATGTGTCGTGGCGCGAGGCGCGAGCGGTGGTGTCTCGTTGTTTATTTACCTGCGTGTGCTTTCCCGTTCACTTGCCTTTGTAGATATCGAAGTCGAAGTACTGCTTCGCGATCTTGTCGAACGTGCCATCGGCGTGAATCGCGGCCAGCGCCGTGTTGAACTTCGCCTTCAGGTCGGCGTCGTCCTTGCGCAGGCCGATCGCGGTGCCGTCACCGATCGTCGCCGGGTCTTCCACTTCCGGGCCCGCCCACGCGAAGCCCTTGCCGCGCGGCGTTTTCAGGAAGCCGAAATCCGCCTGGACCTCGTCTTGCAGCGTGGCGTCGAGGCGCCCGGCGATCAGATCCTGGTAGACCTGATCCTGATTCTGGTACGAGATCACGTTCACGCCCCGCGGCGCCCAGTGCGCCTTTGCGTACGCTTCCTGGGTCGAGCCCTGCTCGACGCCCACGTTCTTGCCCTTGAGCGAAGCCGGCGTGGGCAGAAGCGGCGAGCCCGCCCGCGCGAGCATGCGTGCGGGCGCATCGAACATCTTCGCGGAGTAATCGATCTGCTGGGCGCGCTGCGGCGTGATGGTCAGCGACGACACGATCGCATCGAACTTGCGGGCCTTGAGCGCCGGGATGATGCCGTCGAGGTCGTTCTCGACCCAGACGCACTTCACGCTCATGCGCGCGCACAGGGCTTTCGTGAGGTCGACATCGAAGCCGACGATCTGTCCGTTCGGCGCTTTGGATTCGAACGGCGCATAGCTGGCGTCCACGCCGATGCGCACGGTTTTCCACTCTTTGGCGGCGGCGCTGCCTGCGATCAGGGCGAGCGCCACGCACACTGCAAACTTCTTCATCATTCTCCTGTCGAGCCGGAGCGAGTGCTTTTTTTAGCACTGACTCCGTCCCATGCACGACTGATACGGGCGGCGCGGCGCGGTAGGGGCGCGCGGCCGACGCAAGGCGGACCGGCTCGTGGCCGTTGGCCGCCATTCTAGGTGATCAAAAATGCGGGTCGGAAAGCGCGACGCACTCCGGCCCCTGCGGCAGCGCGCGCTGGCGGGGCGGATAATCGCCACGGGGTGTCCACCCCGGGGCCATCAGGGCTCACGCCGGCCGAAAAGCGCGGTATTTTACCCGAAGCCGGGGGGCGTGCGGGTCTGACGCAGGGCGACGTCGGCAGCGCAGCGCATTGATGTTGCTGGTGAAACGATGCGGTGCGCCGCTGCGGATTGTGCAAGTGGGCCGCCGCCCTTACCTTCGGACATCGACATGATTGACCGGAGATTGCCATGCTGACTATCCGACGCGCCGACGAACGCGGCCATGCCAACCACGGCTGGCTCGACTCGTACCACAGCTTTTCGTTTGCCGACTATTTCGACGAAGCGCACATGCACTACGGTGCGCTGCGGGTGCTCAACGACGACCGCATCGCGGGCGGCCAGGGCTTCGGCGCGCACGGCCACCGCGACATGGAGATCGTGACCTATGTGCTTTCCGGCGCGCTCGCCCACCGCGACAGCATGGGCAACGGCTCGACCATCCGCCCCGGCGACGTGCAGCGCATGAGCGCCGGCACCGGCGTGATGCACAGCGAGTTCAACGGCTCGAAGGAAGAGCAAGCGCACCTGCTGCAGATCTGGCTGCTGCCGCGTGAGCGGGGCGGGGCGCCCGGCTACGAGGAGAAGCGCTTCGACGACGCCGACAAGCGCGGGCGGCTGCGCCTCGTCGCCTCGCCCGACGGGCGCGACGGCTCGGTGACCGTGCAGTCGGATGCCGCGATCTACGCGGCTCTGGTCGACGGCGACGAGCGCGTCGAGTATTCGGTGCCTGCCGGGCGGCGCGTCTATCTGCATGTGGCGCGCGGTGCGCTCGACGTGAATGGCCAACGCCTCGAAGCCGGTGATGCCGCGATGATCGAGACCGAGGCGGCCGTCGCGCTTGCAAACGGTGCCGCGGCCGAAGTGCTGCTGTTCGATCTCGCCTGAGCCGTTGACGGGCGGCGGCAAGCGGCCGCCCGCGCCATGAAAAAAAGCGCCGCGGGGTGCGAATCCCGCGGCGCTTTGTCGCGCCGCTTTGTCGCGCAATGCGCGCGCGCGTGTGCCGATTACTGCTGGGCAGCCGGTGCCGAAGCGCCGCCCTTATGGTGCTGCTCCCAGCGCTCGCGCATCTGCTCGTGGCGCTGCTCCATCTTCGCGAAGCGTTCCTTGATCGCCGTGCTCACGGTCGTCTTCTGCTGGTCGTTCAGGCCGTTGTAGAAGGCGAGCCACGCTTGCGTGGTTTGCTCGCGCAACTGCTGGTTCTGCTGCTCGACCTGCTCGTGCGCCGTGTGCATGGCGTTCAGGTCGAGGATCGGCTGGTTCTTCATCGAATCGAACTGCTGCTTCATCTGCTCATGATTCTTGCGCATGGCTTGACCGTTCTGCTTCATCGTGTCGAGCGCGGCCTGCCATTGCTTTTCCTGCGCGGCGTTCAGGTTCAGCTTGTCGTGCAGCTTCTTGAAGCCGAGCATGAAGTCGCCGTGCATGCCGGGGCCGCCATGCATGCCTGGAGCGCCGTGCATCATGCCCGGACCGCCCGGGGGCGGCGGGGTCTGGGCGTTGGCGGCGGTGGCGCCCAGGGTGAGCGCGAGCGAGGCAGCGGCGATAGCGAGAAGGCGCGAAGTCGTCTTGTACATGGTGATGCTCCTGACAAATCCATGAGGGTTTTATCCGGTCTGGCGCGGCGCTTTCGGAAAGTGGTGGCGCTCGCAACCGGTGTCCCTAGCGTATCGACCGGGCAGCCAGCGCGTGTTACGCGGCGGGGCGCCGAGATTACGCGACATTACACGCGCCTTTCGCGGTAACACCTCGTAACCCAGCTGGAAGAGCTGTAAGCAAACGGCCCGTGCGCGCGCGTTACACTTCATCCCATGGCTACTCAAATCCTTGTCGTCGACGACGACCTCGAACTACGCGACCTCCTGCGCGACTATCTCGCGCGCCAGGGCATGGAAGTCTCGGTGCTGCACGACGCCGGCTCGCTGGAGCGGCGGCTCGAGCGCGAGCGTCCGGACCTGATCGTGCTCGACCTGATGATGCCGGGCGTGGACGGCCTGACCGCACTGCGCAAGCTGCGCGCAGCCGGCGACGACATCCCCGTGATCATGCTGACGGCGCGCGCGGACGACGTGGACCGCATCGTCGGCCTCGAACTGGGCGCGGACGACTACCTCGGCAAGCCGTTCAACCCGCGCGAACTGCTCGCGCGCGTGCAGGCGGTGCTGCGCCGGCGCCGCACGGTGCCTTCGGCCGCCGCGCCCGAGCAGCGCGAGCCGTACGCGTTCGGCCGCTTCACGCTCGACTTCCAGTCGCGCACGCTGCAGCAGGAGGGCAAGCCCATCATGCTGTCGGGCAGCGAGTTCGCGCTGCTGAAGATTTTCGTGAATCACCCCATGCGTACGCTCACGCGCGAGCGCCTGCTGGAATTGCTGCACGGTCCCGAGTACGACGGCACCGACCGCGGCATCGACGTGCAGGTATGGCGTCTGCGACGCATTCTCGAAAGCGACCCGTCCACGCCGCGCTTCATTCAGACCGTCCGCGGGCGCGGCTACGTGTTCGTTCCCGACGGAGAGCAGGGCAACCATGCGCCAGCCGGTTGATTCGCTGTTCGGGCGCCTCGCGGTCATCTTCATCGGCGTTCTACTGGTGTCGCATGTCGCGTGGTTCACGCTCATGCGCGTCGAACACAATCAGATGCAAACGCGCTACGCCGTCGAGGAAGCGACCTTCCTCGTCGACGCGGTGCGCCAGCACGTCGAGCGCGAGCCCGACCAGCCGCTGCCTTCGCGCGTGCAACTCGTCGATCCGGCGAGTCCCGCCGTGCCGCCGGTCACCGACCGCATGCCCGAGCCGCTGCGCCGTTTCATCGACGACGTGCGCGAACGCATGCCGCCTGGCACCGACGTGCGCGTCGGGCCGCCCGGCGGGCCGCCCACGCTCTGGGTGCGCGGGCCGCAGGACGCCCGCTGGATCGTGCTGCCGGGCCAGCCGCTGCGGATCATGCGGCCGCTCGACAAGTTTCTGCCTTGGGTCATCACCATTTTCGCCACCGCTGTGGTCGCCGCGCTCGTGGCCGCGTGGATGCTGCAACAGCCGCTGAGCGCGCTCGCGCAGGCCGTGGGGCGCTTTGGCCGCGGCGAGCCCGTGCCGCCCGTGCCCGAACGCGGGCCGCGCGAGCTGCGTCAGCTCACGCTAGGCTTTAACCAGATGGTCAAGGAAGTCGAGCGTACGGAGAAAGACCGCGCCGTCATGCTGGCGGGCGTGGCGCACGATCTCAAGACGCCGCTTGCCCGGCTGCGCCTGCGCGCCGAAATGATGGACGAGCAAAAGGTGCGCGACGGCGTGGTGCGCGATGTCGAGTCGATGGCGCATATCGTCGACCAGTTCCTCGTGTTCGCGCACGACGGCGCCGATCGCAGCGAGCCCGTCGAGGTCGACGACCAGTGCGAGCGTATCGCGCGCAACCACCGCACGGCGAGCGGCGAGACGATTGCGATCGAAACGCGTCTGCGTGCGGGTCCGGAGTTTCGCCTGCCTGCGGCCACGCTCGAACGCGTGGTATCGAACCTGCTCGACAACGCGCATGCGTACGGCGCACCGCCTGTCGTGATCGAGAGCGAGCGCGGCGCGACGGGTTTTTCGCTCACCGTGCGCGACCACGGCAAGGGCATCCCCGACCAGGAGCTGACGCAGGCGAGCCGGCCGTTCGTGCGCCTCGACCCGGCGCGCGGCGGCAACGGCCACAGCGGCCTCGGCCTCGCGATCGTCGAGCGGCTCGTGCGCCGCGCGGGCGGCGAGCTTTCGATCGGCAACGGCGAGAGCGGCGGCCTCGCGGTGCGCATGACGTTTGCGTTCGACGTGGTGGAGCGCACCGTCACCGAGGCGGCGCAGATCTGGTAAATCGCGCTGGAATGGGTTTGGCGCAGGCCCTCAGCGAACGGGCGGGGCATGGCCGGAGGGGCTCGCCCGAAGGCGCCGGTACAGCGACGCCAGGTTCAGCCAGGTCAGGTTTGGCGCAGCCGCTCAGGCCGTAAAGAGCGTATCGAGCGCGGCGGCGGCCTCGTTGTCCACCGTGTTGTAGGTCACGGTGTCGGCCTCGAAGATGTAGTGCGTGGTGTACTTGCCGAGGCGGGCAAGAATCTCTTCCTGAATCAGCTCGGGCGTGGCGTCGAGTTTCAGGTACCACGCGGTCGATGACAGGCGCGTCTGGAACGCGCCGTACTCGACCATCAACTGGTCGAACGCGAGCGCATCCTGATCGCGGCAGACAATGACCAGATTTCCCTTCATGCATGCCTCCAGATTTGTGCGGAACACCGAAGTGACGCGGTTTGACTCATGCGCACCGTATGGACTGGCGCGCACCGTTCATCCCATGATACCGCGCCTCGCCGGTTGAGCCGGGCGAGCCCAGCAGCCTGGTACGGGCATCCCTCGTGTGATGGGTTGGGCAAGCTCGTTGCGCACTCACCAGGTCGGCGCCGCGGCGCGCGGCGGCACGACGCCCTCGGCCGTCATGGCCTCGCAACGGTCGCGCCCGGCCGCCTTCGCCATATAGAGCGCGAGGTCGGCGCGGCTCATCAGACGCTCGGGCTGATCCTGCGCGGCCGCAAGTTCGGTCACGCCGATGCTCACGCTCACGCTCGCTTCCTCGGGCAATTCCACGCAAATGCGTTTGCTCACCTGCTCGCGCAGGCGATCGAGCACCATGAGCCCCGTGGCAAGCGAGGTCGCGGGCAGCAGGATGCCGAACTCCTCGCCGCCCAGGCGTCCGACGGCGTCGTCGGCGCGCAGTTCGGCGCGGCAGGTCTCCACGAAATGCTGGAGCGCGCGGTCGCCCGCCGGGTGGCCGAAGCGGTCGTTGATCTGCTTGAAATAGTCGAGGTCGGCAATCGCCATGCACAGCGGTTCGCCTGCCTCGTAGGCCGTGTCGATCTCGCGGCGCAGCAGGTCGAGGAAGTAGCGCCGCGAGAGCGCGCCGGTCAGGGCGTCGTGGCGCGCCTCGGCGGCGAGCAGGGCGTTCGCGGCCTGCAACTGCCCGGCGAGATCACGGCTCGCGTGGTGCAGACGCCGCTCGCGCACCCACGACACCGAGATCACCGCAGCGAGCGCCGCGGTGCCCGCGAGCGTGAGGAAAATGAGGAGCCGGTCGCGCCGATGGTTCGCGATCAGCTCGGACCACGCATTGACCGGATCGACGAGGTGCGCCGAGAGCCCGGAGTTCAAGCCGCCGCGCTGCTCGTAGAGGGCAGGCGTGCGCTGGCCCGGCAAGGCGACCATTTGCGCGGCGTCGGCGCGCGGGATCCACGGCGCTTCGCTCAACACGGGTTTCGATGCCGAGCGCAGCTCGAGCGGCGCGAAGTGCTCGCGCAGATAGGTGTTCACGCGGTCCAGCGCGTTCATTTCGGCGACGTGTGAGCCCGGCAGTGCGCGTCCTTCGAGCGCGCTGTCATGGGCCATGATGATGACGCCATTGTTGTCCGCGACGAAGGTGCCGGGGCGGGTGACCCAGTGGCGCAGCCGCGCGATGCTGACCTTCGCGACTACGGCGCCGACCAGCAGGCCGTCGTCATAGGCGGGCGCGGCGACGAAAATGCCTGGCTCGCCGCTTGCCGTGCCCACGCCGTAGGCCTCGGAAAACGCCCCGAGCAGCGTGTCGTTCAGATACGCGCGCGGACGCATGTCCACGCCGACGTAGGAGATTTTTTCGAGTGCATTGCTCGACGCGATGCAGATGCCGTTCGCGTTGACGAGCCAGATTGCATCGAGCCCGGAGAAGCCCTGGGCGTCGTGGAGGAAGCGGTCGACCCCGGCGAGCGCCGGCACGCCCTGCAACTCCTTGCGCCGCGCCAGTTCCGTCGAATCGCTCGACGCGGCATAATGCGCGGCCCCAGTGAGCGCCTGCTGGACGACGCGGGTTTCGGCCATCGTCGCCGGAATGGCGCGCGACATGGCGAGGTCGCTGGCGATCACTTCGGCCATGTTGTCCACGACCGAGCGCATCATCTGGCGCTGTGCGGCGAGCGCGGCCTCGAACTCCTGGCGGACCATGCGGTCCGCGAGCCAGCCGGCCGCCGCCCAGCAGACGAGCGCGACCACCACGACCCCGAGGGGCCCGGCTGCCTGACGCAAGAGTCTCCTGTTCATCGGCCTTCTGGTTCGTGAGTGGTATTGAGGCGTGGGTGTCGGCGCCCGGGGCGTAGGAGCGCTACTGACGGAGCGTGTCGATTTTACCCCTCGAAACGGGGCTGGCGAGCCCGCTATCTAAGCGTCAGTGCGGCGTTGCGAGGCGGCGCGAGCGGGCGGCGGCGAGAGCGTGGACCGCTAACATGCAAGGCGCATGCCGTCAGCACGGCGACACGCGGCGATGAGCGGGGTCGACGGAGCGTTAAACGCGGTCGGCGCGGCTTCGCGTGAACGGTTCACGCGCGTGCCAGCGTGTGGCGCGCAAGCGACGCCCACTGGCGTTGGCGGCGCGAATGAGGCAAGCGCGGAGGCGGCCCCGGCGTCGTTGTGTCATCAAGGCGTCATCGATGCGTCATCACGATGACGTGCACATCCCGCGCGCGGCGCCTTCTGGAAGCTCTCCAGAAGGCCGGCGAAAGCGCCGCGAAAGCCCGTGTGGTCTGGCTTTCGAGGCGTGCCGGGCGCGGTTGTGAGTGTCATCAAGGTTGTAGTAGTGTCGTGCCGTTTCAGTCGAGGCAAGCCCCCCCGCCAGTTGCCAGCCGCAACTGCGGCGCGGGCGGTGCGTACCACCGCGGCATCGTCGCCGTGTCATCAACGCCAACGAAATTCTGAGTCCATGCGCCTTGCCTTTGTCGATCCGCCATCCCCGCAGCTCGTGCAGTGCCTTTCCGGCGGCACGGACGTCAAGTCGTCCGCCTTTCTGAAACCCGTCGCGGAGGGCGTCTGAATGGAGTTCAGCTTCAACCTGAACCGCACGGCCAACGCCTCGGCGTGGCGCGTGCTGCCGAACCGCTGGGACTTCGTGGCGTTCCCGCTGATGATCGGCCTGATCGCAATGGCGGCCGTGGGCTTTCACGAAACGATGGCGCCCATTGCCACGTTGAAGGCGCAGCCCATCTCGCTCGATCCCGCGAACCTGCCCGAGTACGCCATGCGCACCACGCTGCGCATGCTCGCGGCGATGGTGGCCTCGCTGATCTTCACGCTCGTCTACGGCACGCTCGCGGCGAAGAGCCGCCGCGCGGGTCAGGTGCTCGTGCCGATTCTCGATATCCTGCAGTCGGTGCCGGTGCTCGGCTACATCTCGTTCACGGTCACGTTTTTTCTCGCGCTCTTTCCCTCGCGCGTGCTGGGGGCCGAGCTCGCGGCGATCTTCGCGATCTTCACGAGCCAGGCCTGGAACATGACGTTCAGCTTCTACCAGTCGCTGCGCACGGTGCCGCGCGATCTGGATGAAGTCTCGCGCGGGTTTCATCTGACCGCATGGCAGCGCTTCTGGAAGCTCGAAGTGCCGTTCTCGATGCCGGGCCTCATCTGGAACATGATGATGTCGATGTCGGGCGGCTGGTTCTTCGTGGTGGCCTCCGAAGCGATCACGGTGGGCAACAACACGATCACGCTGCCGGGTGTCGGCGCGTATCTGGCCCAGGCGATCGCGGAAAAGAACCTGCACGCCGTGGGCTGGGTGATCCTCGCGATGGTCGTCGTGATTCTCGCGTACGACCAGTTCCTGTTCCGCCCGCTCGTCGCGTGGGCCGACAAGTTCCGCATGGAGAACACGAGCTCGGGCGACGCGCCCGAATCGTGGCTGCTCGACCTGATTCGCCGCACCCATCTCATTCATCAACTGCTCGTGCCGCTCGGCTGGCTCTTCGCCAAGGCTGCGCGCATGCCGATCAAGCTGCCGTCGTTTCCGAACGTGACGTTCGCGGCGCCCGTCGCGCGCGGCCGCCCCGGCTTGCGCGCACGCATTGGCGACGCCGTGTGGGCCGTGCTCGTGATCGCATTGACCGTGTTCGTCGTGTGGCGCGTGGTGACCTTCGTACGCACGGGTGTGACGCTCGACGAAGTGTGGCACGTGCTCGGCCTCGGCTTCATCACGCTCTTTCGCGTGATCTTGCTGATTGCCATCGCTTCGGTGATCTGGGTGCCGCTCGGCGTGCTGATCGGTCTGCGCCCGGCGCTCGCCGAGAAGGTGCAGCCGCTCGCGCAGTTCCTCGCGGCGTTCCCGGCGAACCTGCTGTTCCCGGTGTTCGTGATCGTGATCGTGCGCTTTCACCTGAACCCGGACATCTGGCTGTCGCCGCTGATCGTCCTCGGCACCCAGTGGTATATCCTGTTCAACGTGATCGCGGGGGCCAGCGCCTATCCGAACGACTACAAGGAAGCGGCGAAGAACTTCCGCATTCGTGGCTGGCAGTGGTGGCGTCAGGCCATGCTGCCGGGCATTTTCCCGTACTACGTGACGGGCGCCATCACGGCTTCGGGCGGCGCGTGGAACGCGAGTATCGTCGCGGAGTTCGTGCAGTGGGGCGACACGAAGGTCGTCGCGCACGGCCTCGGCGCCTACATCGCGCAGATGACGGCGGCCGGCGATTACCCGAAGATCATCCTCGGCATTGCCGTGATGTCGCTCTTCGTCACGCTGTTCAACCGCCTCTTGTGGCGCCCGCTGTACACGTACGCCGAGTCCCGTCTGCGGCTCGACTGATCGACGACTGATCGAACAACGAATGATCGAAGGTAACGCGATGCAAAACCCCAAGACGCTGAGCGCCGCGCACGGCGATGTGCAGACGGCCCCGAACCCGCCGCGCCTCGGCGAAGAAATTCTGAACGTGAAGGACGTGTGCCGGGGCTTCAAAAAGAACCAGGGCGAGCTGCTCGTGCTCGACGACGCCAACCTCCAGCTGCGCGAGGGCGAGATCGTCGGGCTGCTGGGCCGCTCGGGCTCGGGCAAGTCCACGCTGCTGCGCATCATCGCGGGCCTGATCTCGCCGACCTCCGGCGACGTCACCTGGCGCGGCAAGCCGCTCGAAGGGCCGGCCGAAGGCGTGGCGATGGTGTTCCAGACCTTCGCGCTGTTCCCGTGGCTCACGGTGCTGCAGAACGTGGAAGCGGGCCTCGAAGCGCAGGGCGTAGGCGCAGGCGAGCGCCGCGAACGGGCGCTGGCGGCCATCGACCTGATCGGTCTGGACGGCTTCGAAAACGCGTATCCGCGCGAGCTTTCGGGCGGCATGCGCCAGCGCGTGGGTTTCGCGCGCGCGCTCGTGGTCGACCCGATGCTGATGCTCATGGACGAGCCGTTCTCCGCGCTCGACGTGCTCACGGCCGAAACGCTGCGTACCGACCTGCTCGACCTGTGGACGCAAGGCCGCTTGCCGATCAAGTCGGTGCTGATCGTCACGCACAACATCGAAGAAGCGGTGTTCATGTGCGACCGCATCCTGGTGTTGTCGTCGAATCCGGGCCGCGTGGTGGCCGAGATCAAGGTACCGTTCAAACATCCGCGCAACCGTCTCGACCCGGCGTTCCGCAAGCTCGTGGACGACATCTACGCGAAGATGACCGCGCGTCAGACCGACGAGACGACCAGGAAGGGCCTCGAACTCGGCAGCTGGCTGCCGCGCGTGTCGACCAACCTGATGGCCGGTCTGATCGAAACGCTCGCGATGGCGCCGTATCACGGCCGCGCCGACATGCCGGAAATTGCGCGCTCGCTGCATCTGGAAGTGGACGACCTGTTCCCGATCGCGGAAGTGCTGCAGAACCTCGGTTTCGCCGACGTGCGCGAAGGCGACGTGCTGCTCACGCCGCCCGCGCGCGTGTTCGCGGAGTTCGGCACGCAGGAGCGCAAGATGATGTTCGCCGAACATTTGCTGCGCCACGTGCCGCTCGCGGCGCGCATCAAGAAAGTGCTCAACGAGCGCCCGGGCCATCGCGCGCCGCGCGTGCGTTTCGAGCAGGAGCTGGAGGACTTTCTCTCCGATGGCGCGGCGGAAGAAACGCTCGACACCGTGATCGACTGGGGGCGTTATGGCGAGATCTTCTCGTATAACGACCAGTCGGAAATCTTCAGCCTCGAAGACGTGGAGTCCTGAGCGACGCGCTTTTCGCCAGGCATTAAAAACGGTCGCGGGGTGCGTTCACCCGGCGACCGTTTTCGTTTGCGGATGAGGCAGGCTATTGCAGCGTGCCCCAGCGCTCCACCGCGGGCTCGGCCGTGGCCCACTTCCAGCCCGACTGGTCCTGACAGGCGCTCGCGGTGAACCACTGCTCGGGCGCGTCGGCTTTCTCGCCGTCCTGCACCGAGAATACGAAGTCCTTGCACAGCGTGAGGGCGTTGGCGAACGCGCGCGTCACGCGCACCTGGCCGTGGCCGTTCTCCACGGGCAAATCGTGCTTGATGCGCCAGAGGTCCATGCCGCCCACGGGCAGGCGGCCGGCTGTTTCGGCGATCAGTGCCTGCTGGTCCGCGTGCATGTTTTTCATGAAGCGGCCGACGGCTTCGTCGGTGGCCGCCTGCACGGCAATGCCTACGCCGATGCCCACGGCAGGATTCGCCGTGACGATGCCCGTTGCCGCCGCAGCCGCAGCGCCGCTTGCCGCGCCGATCGACGAGCAGCCGCTCGCCGCGAGCGCGATGCCCGCGCAGAGCGCGGCCAGCGCGATGAGCATCACGGGGCGAGCCGTCGACGACTCCGTTGCAACGTGCCGTACGCGCTTCGCGCGCGCGTTCATGCCGTTCATTGCAGCGCACCCCACCGGGCGGTAGCGGGTTCGGCCGAGGCCCACTTCCAGTTGTCGCCGTCGCGGCACACCGATGCGACGAAGAACGCGCTCGAGGCGGGTTTGTCCTTCGTGGCCTCGTGGTCGACGGAGAACACGATCTCCTTGCAGTCGAGCGCACCGCTGCTGATCGTGCGGCTCACCGTGACGCGGCCGTGTTCGTCGTCCTCGATCGGGAACGAGTGCGTGATCGACCATGGCGCGACCGCGCCGACTGCGAGCGGGCCCGCCGCGTGGGCGATGCTGTTCTGGGTGTTGGTGTGGACGACGCGCTCGGAGTACTGCACGCCGGCCTTCGCCGCGGCCACGGCGCCAAGGCCGATGCCGGTCGCCACGGCGGCGTTGCTCGTCACTTTCGAGGCAACTGCTGCGCCGGCGATACCGGCGCCCGTTTGCGCGCCTTCGGAGTAGAGCGAACTGCACGCCGAGCACGCGAGGCTCGCCACCGTGGCGAGCAGCGTGAGCGACATGACGCGTCGCCGGGGAGGATGCGCGGAAGGGCGCGGGCTGCCGCCGGCAATCGCTTCCATGACCGCCGCTGACACCGATGGCGCAACGCGCGCCCGAGCACTTCGTTCTTGCATGATGATTCCCTGCCGCTAGCCGGATAGCGCCGCATTGCGCGGATATCCGGCATGTTTTGCTTACTTGACGTGCTGCGGATTGTGCAGCACGGCATTGCTTACGGGGATAGGTAAAGTGCAAGAAATTGCAAAAGGGCGTGCACGGCAGACCGACCTTTGATCGGCCTGCCGTACTGCTCCCGCCTCGTCGCGCAACGAGCGTGCCGCGATGGACGGGGGAGGGCAATCAGGCTTCGTCCGCGTCCGGCTCGGTGGGCGCTTCGCTTTCGCCATCGTCGGCGCCGTAGCTGCCGAGCCGGTTGTAGAGCGTCTTGAGGCTCACGCCGAGCGTGCGCGCCGCGAGACGCTTGTCGCCACCGCAGTATTTGAGCGTGCCGAGAATGATCTGCTTCTGCGCATCGGCGAGCGGCGTGCCGATCCAGACGCTCATGGCGTCGCCCTGGGTGACGGGCTTCTTCACGCGCGGCACCAACTGCGGATGTGCGATCTCCACGACCTTTTCCGCGAGGATGTACGCGCGGTACACGGCGTTTTTCAGTTCGCGCACGTTGCCGGGCCACGACCAGTTGCGCACGGTTTCGAGCGCGCGCTTGCTGAACGCCTTTTGCGTGCCTTCCTGGTCGTTCAGTTCGGTGAGGAAATGCTGCGCGAGCAGCTCGCGGTCGCGCTCACGTTCACGCAGCGGCGGCGCGCGCAGCGGAAACACCGCGAGCCGGTACATCAGGTCCTCGCGCAGGCAGTTTTCCTTCACGGCCGTTACGGGGTCGCGGTTGGTGGCGGCGATGATGCGCACGTCGCCGCGAATCGCTTCGTTGCCGCCCACCGGAAAGTACTCGCCAGTTTCGAGCGCGCGCAGCAGCTTCACCTGATGCAGCAGCGACATCTCGGTGATTTCGTCGAGGAACAGCGTGCCGCCGCGCGCGTGCTCGAAGTGGCCGTCGCGCGCCTGCACGGCGCCCGTGAAGCTGCCTTTTTCGTGACCGAACAACTCGGCCTCGATCAGTTCGTCGGGAATCGCGCCGCAGTTGACCGCGATGAACGGGCCGTCGCGGCGTTCGCTGTGGGCGTGGATGGTCCGGGCGATCAGTTCCTTGCCCGTGCCCGATTCGCCGACGATGAGTGCCGTCGCCTCGGTCACGGCCACGCGGTCGATCTGCGCATAAAGATCCAGCATGACCGCCGACGAGCCGTACAGCAGACCGTACGACTGCAATCCCGCGACGCGCGCCTCGGCGTCCGCTGCGGGATTTGCGTTGTTTTCGCTGTTGCGTTTTGTGGCGGCGGGCGAGCCCGGCTCGATTGACGCCATAGGGATGTTCGTCCTGCAAAGGTAGTGCGGGGCGTTTGCTTCTGCGCGCATCGGCATGCTTCTGCGCGTGTCGGCGAACAGGCCCTGCGATCCGGGGCTGGCCGTCCAGGACAGGTGCGGAACTTGCCGCTCCGACGGCCGCGAGGTTTGCGTCTTCGAGCCTGGTATCTCGCTTTCGCGTAAACATTTAACCACTGCCGCGCCTGACAGGGCAATGGACCTGTCCAGGCACAGCGCGAGGGAGTGTGGCACGCATCCTGCTGCGGAACTCGAGAAGCCCGGCGCCGTCTGCATGGATAGGGGCAGCGGATCGGCCACGCCCCGGGCGATGTCATTCGAGTCAACTCGCGTCTTCCGTCTTTGACGAGGCGTATCTGGGAGAAAGCGATATGTCGAAGAACCGCAGCGGTTTAGTAGGAACCCTCGTAACCGTCGGTGCGCTTGGCGCCATGGCTGGCATGCTGGCCTGGCGTTTCTCGCAGCGTCATCGCATGCAACGGCAAACCTTTTATCGCGATCTGAGCCGCTGGGAAGGCGAAGGCGGCTCACTTGCCGATACCACCGGCAACAACGGGCTGGGCCCGGAAGTGGCCATGGCCGGGGGCGCTTCGAACTCGCCTGCACATGGCGCGAAGGGCCGGATGCCGAATGGCGTGAACGGCGCGAATGGCTCGGCTGGCATGCCCTGGCCGTTTCCGCACAGCTAGAAGGCAGGCGTGGCAGGGCCACGCGAGAGCCGTGCCCGCTTGTCTCGAATAAGTCTATAATAGTGATATCAACAACAATCGAGGTTCGGGCGGCCCGCGGCTGACGGTATTGTTGCTCCGATGTAGCAAAACCGCGCATATTCAGGCTTTTGTCGTCTTGGGTTTGCGTCCGACCGTTTCGTACTCCACTGCAGCGCAAACACGTGCGTCGCGACTTCCGCGGTGCCGGGCAACGTTGTCCGGCACGCCTGCGAAGGGCGCGGCGCGCGCGCTTTGGAGCCATTCACCTATCAAGGCTGACGAGACGCGATGCCACATGTATTGATTGTCGATGACGATGCGCAAACCCGCGAGGCGCTGGCGGCCGTGGTGAGCGACGACGGGCTCACCACTGCCCAGGCAGGCGACCTGCGCGAGGCGCGCATCCAGCTCGTGCGGCAGACGCCGGACGTGGTCTTCACCGACCTGAAGCTGCCCGACGGCAGTGGCACCGACCTTTTCGAGGATCTCGACCCGCGCTCGGGCGTGGAACTCGTGGTCATCACGGGGCATGCGACGGTCGAGACGGCAGTCGATGCGCTCAAATCCGGCGCAATCGATTACCTGGTCAAGCCGATCAACCTCCAGCGCGTGAAGGCGATCCTGAACCGCCTGCCGCGCGCGGGCGACCTCAAGGCCGAAATCGGCACGCTGCGCGGCGAGTTGCGCCGCATGGGCCGCTTCGGCCTGATGCTCGGCAATTCGCCGACCATGCAGGAGGTCTACGACCAGATCAGCCGTGTTGCGCCGACGCCCGCCTCGGTCATGCTGGTGGGCGAATCGGGCACCGGCAAGGAAGTGGCCGCGCAGACCATCCATCAGTTGAGCCTGCGCCGCAAGCACGAATTCCTCGCGGTGAACTGCGGCGCGATCTCGCCGAACCTGATCGAGTCCGAGATGTTCGGCCACGAGCGCGGCTCGTTCACGGGCGCCGACCGGCAGCACAAGGGCTATTTCGAGCGCGCGAACGGCGGCACGCTGTTCCTCGACGAAATCACCGAAATGCCGATCGAACTGCAGGTGAAGCTGCTGCGCGTGCTCGAGACCGGCATGTTCATGCGCGTGGGCACGACCAAGGAAATCGAGACCGACGTGCGTCTGATCGCGGCGACCAACCGCGACCCGGAGCAGGCCGTCGCCGAGGGCAAGCTGCGTCTGGACCTTTATCACCGCCTGAACGTGTTTCCGATCAGCCTGCCGCCGCTGCGCGAGCGCGGCAAGGACGTCGAGCTGCTCGCCCAGGCGTTCCTCGACGAGCTGAACGAGCGTCACGGCACGAAGAAGCAGTTTCCCGCGGCGGTGCGCGACATGCTGGCCGCCTACCCGTGGCCCGGCAACGTGCGCGAGCTGAAGAACTACGTGCAGCGCGCGCACATCATGTCGGGCAACGACGGCGATTTCACGGCGACGGTGCCGCTGCAGATCTCGCTCTCGAAGCCGATTGCGGGCACGGCGGTGACGATCCCGTTCGGCACCTCGCTTGCCGATGCGGATCGCCAGCTCATCCTCGCGACGCTCGAGCAGTGCGGCGGCGTGAAGACGCGCGCGGCGGAAATCCTCGGCATCAGCCTGAAGACGCTCTATAACCGTCTTGTGGAGTACGGCAACGAAAGCGCCGGCAAGGGCGATGCGCCCGCGCGCGTAGCCGGCGCCTGAGCAGCATGTGCGAGCGCGTCCGCCTGGGCGCGCTCGCACGGGCGGTACGACGCTTGCAGTGTGAGTTTCGCGTCCACGATGAGGAGCGAAAAATGCCGAGCTGCAAATCCAGTGATGCCGTCCGCGTGAAGCCCTGGCTCGCGCATACCCCGCAGCCCGACGAACCGCCGCCGGACCAGCCCGGTGAGCCCGACGTGCCTCCTATTGGCGATCCACCAGAGCCACCGGGCGAAGTGCCGCACGCGCGGCCCCGATTCGACCCTTCGGTCTCCTCTCGATTTCGTCGTTCGTCTGGCGCATTGCCCGCCACGTGAGCATCTGCTCGCGCGGCCTTAAGAAGTCATCAGCAGATCCTGATGGTTTTTATGTACTAGTTACAAAGGCCCCACCATTTTTACCGGCGGATTCACGCGGCAACCCCTGGACTATAAAAAAGCGCCACGGCCGCGTGGCCGCCTTCCCGCTGGAGGCATCGACATGAGACATCCTGCCTTGCGCCGCTCCGCACGTTACACGGGCAAGCGTGGCCCGCGCGATTCGCAAGAGAAAAGCAGTCCGCAGCAGTCGAACGCGCCGGACCCCGCGGGCCAGAATCGCGCAGCGCCCGGCGTGCCGCCCGACGGCGAGCACAACCAAGGCGGGGCGCGGGCTGAGGGCATCGAGTACCAGCGCGATCTCGGCTCGGAACAGGACGCCTGATCCGCTTCGAACCGCAGTTCGCCGCGCGCTGCTTGCAGGCCGGTTTCCTGGTCTCGCTAATCACCGGGCATTCCGGACTTGCGCGATTGCCGCGCGGAATTTGCTCGCGCCGTCACTTACGAGGAAAGATTTTTGCTCCGACCCTGTCTATCCGGCACGCGTCTTGCGTGCGTACCTGAAGCATTGTCTTCGGACCCAACGAAACAGGAGGTAGAGCCGCAATGGGCAGACTGATCGTGGTATCGAATCGCGTTGCGCCGACCCAGGAGGGCCGTCCCGCAGCGGGCGGGCTCGCAGTCGGCGTATTGGACGCGCTCAAGGAAACCGGCGGTGTGTGGTTCGGGTGGAGCGGCGAGACCGTCGCGGAACCGTCCGCACCGGTCATCGAGCAGCAGGGCAGCGTCACCTACGCGACGGTGGGTCTTACCCGGCGTGACTATGACCAGTACTACAAGGGCTTCTCGAATACGACGCTCTGGCCGACGTTCCACTACCGCAACGACCTCGCGCGCTATGAGCGCCAGGAGTACGGCGGTTACCTGCGCGTAAACGTATCGCTCGCGCGCCAGTTGCAGCCGCTCATCGAGCCCGACGACATCATCTGGGTGCACGACTATCACCTGATTCCGTTCGCGCGCTGCCTGCGCGATCTCGGGGTGAAGAACCCGATCGGCTTCTTCCTGCACATTCCGCTGCCGGTGCCCGAAGTCATGCGCTCGGTGCCGCCGCACGAAGAACTCATGAAGTTCATGTGCCACTACGACGTGGTCGGTTTCCAGACCGACGCGGACCGTCAGGCCTTTCTCGACTACATCGAGCGCGGCGGTCATGGCACCGCAAGCGACGACGGCATGGTCCACGCGTGGGACCGCTTCCTCAAGGTCGGGGCGTACCCGATCGGCATCTATCCGGACGCCATTGCCAAAGCCTCGTCGCAGTTCGCCGACCGCAAGGCCGTGCGCAGCCTGCGCGAAGCCATGCGCGGACGCAAGCTGATCATGAGCGTGGACCGGCTCGATTATTCGAAGGGGCTCGCCGAGCGCTTCCAGGCGTTCGAGCGCCTGCTGCAGAACGGGCCGGGCTGGCATGGCCGCGTCTCGCTCCTGCAGATCGCGCCGCCGACGCGCTCCGACGTGCAGACCTACCAGACGATTCGCCGCAATCTCGAAGGCGAGGCGGGCCGGATCAACGGCCGTTTCGCGCAGCTCGACTGGACGCCGATCCAGTACCTGAACCGCAAGTACGAGCGCAATCTGCTGATGGCGCTGTTCCGCGAGGCGCAGGTGGGCTACGTCGCGCCGCTGCGCGACGGCATGAATCTCGTGGCGAAGGAATACGTGGCGTCGCAGAATCCCGACGATCCCGGCGTGCTGGTGCTTTCGCAGTTCGCGGGCGCGGCCGAACAACTACCCGGCGCGCTGGTCGTGAATCCGTACGACCTGAACCAGACAGCCGAGGCGCTCGAGCGCGCGCTCTCGATGCCGCACGCCGAGCGCGTCTCGCGATACAACGACATGATGGCGTCGCTGCGCGAGAACAATCTTTCGGTGTGGCGCGATACGTTCCTTGCCGATCTGCGCAGCGTGGCGACGGCCGCTTCGGTCACGGCCAGGGCGCGCAACGCCGCACCGGCGGGGAAAGCTCCCGTGCAAACGAGCGCGCCCGAACAGCCGCATCGCGCAGCGCGCGCGTAGCGACGCAGCGGTGAGCGGCGAGGCGGCGTGACGCCTTTAGCCCTCTAACGTTTTTCTCGACGCAATTGCATCCGCGCGGCGGCCTTCGGGCCGCCGCGTTTTTTTACGTCCGCGAGATCGATACCTGGCGATACCCGGCGATACCCGTCGATCCGCGGCGCGGCCTGCGCTCAGACCCGCTGGCCGCTCGGTGCGGCGAACGGCATTGGCGCGCGGGTCGGATCGAAATCGGCCCAGTGTCCGTCGTGCCATTGGCCCGAAGCGCACTCGATATCGGCGGCGCCGCTGTCGCGCAGCAACTGCGCAGCGAGATCCTGGTTCTCGTAGCAGACGTGCACCGAGAGCAGCACGCCGTCGCTGCGCGTTTCGCGATGCACCCGCTCGTGGTGCGCCGAGATTTGCTGCGCAGCGGCTTTTGCCCCGACGCTCGCGCCGATGCGCGCGCCGATCCAGGCGCCTACGCCGGCCGCGATCACGACCGAAGGCAGCGCAGCCGAGAACGCGCTGAAAATCACCACGCCCACTACGGCGCCCGCCACGGCGCCTGCGGTGATATTGCGGGTGTGATGCGGGTGCCCTGCGGCGAGCGTAGGCGGCGCGCCCATCGCCGTCCCCTGGACGCTGTGGTGCGCATGCTGGCCGCGCGGATTGACGAAGAACAGGTTGACGTCTTCTTCGAGGAAGCCGCCCGCGTACAGCTTTTCGGCGGCGGCTTCGGCGGCGGGAAAGGTCGTGAACCGACCAGCGACGATCAGTGACATGGGAAGCCCCCTTTGCCGGACTCGGCAGGTTGACTCGCCGGGCGCAGCCGCGAATGCGGCTCGCCCTGAATCCATGTTAGTGCCTGCGCGCGCGCAGGGTTAGGCCGCGCTTAGCGCGGCGTGCGCGCCGCGGTGCCCGGCATGAGGCGCAGCAGGCTCACCACTGCCGCGACCGCGGCAAAGGCCGTCGCCACGTAGAGCGCCATGGTCGGCCCGTGTTGCGGTGCCACGCCGAAGATGAGCGCGACGAGCGCCGCGCCGAGCGTTTGCCCGGTGAGGCGCGCGGTGCCGAGCATGCCGCTCGCGCCGCCGCTGCGCTCGCGCGGTGCAGAGGAAAGAATTTGCCGGTTGTTGGGCGACTGGAACACGCCGAAGCCCGCGCCGCACAACGCCATGCGCCAGCAGATATCGAACACCGTGGGATGCGCGCCGAGTGTCGCGAGCGAGAGCAGGCCGAGCGCGAAGAGCGCGAGTCCGATGCCGCCTAGCATGCCCGCCGGATAGCGGTCGGAGAGCGCGCCCGAGAGCGGCGCGGCGCCGACGATGACGAGCGGCCAGGGCGTCATGAGGAGGCCCGTGTCGACCTGCGAGAAACCGAAGGTCTCCTGCAGCATGAAGGGCAGCGCGACGAACGCGAGCATTTGCGCGCAGAACGAGCACACCGAGGTGCTGATCGACAGTGCGAAGACGGGGTTGGCAAGCAGATCGACGGGCAGGAGCGGCGCGGCCTGCGTGAGCTGGCGGCGCACGAAGAACCAGCCGATCACGATCGCCAGCACGAATTCGAGCGCGACGAGGCGATTGCTCTCGCCGTGGCCGAGGCCGTCGACGGCAAAGATCAGGAGGCCGAACACGATGGCGTTGAGCACGGCGCTCAAATAGTCGTACGGCGCGGGGTGCCGCTCGTTCACGGGCAGCGCGCGCAGGCCCAGCATGAGCGCGGCGATGCCGATCGGCACGTTGATCGCAAAGAGCCAGGGCCACGTCGCGATGGCGAGCACGCCCGAGGCGAGCGTCGGCCCGACCGCCGAGGCGATCGCGACGACCATCGCGTTGATGGCCACGCCCCGGCCGAGCTGCGCGCGCGGATAGATCATGCGCACGAGCGCGGTGTTCACGCTCATGATCCCCGCGCCGCCGAAGCCCTGCACCATGCGTGCGAGGGCGAGTTCGGGCAGCGTGGTCGCCAGCGCGCAGCCGAGCGACGCGACGGTGAACAGCACCATGCCGGCCAGATACACGCGCTTGTAACCGATGCGGTCGCCGAGCGAGGCGAGCGGCAGGAGCGCGATGGTCACCGAGAGCTGATACGCGTTGACGATCCAGATCGAACTTGCCGCGCTCGCGTGAAGATGGCGTGCGATGGTCGGCAACGCGACGTTGGCGATCGCGCCGTCGAGCACGGCGAGCGTGATGCCGAGCGCGACCACGAGGATCGCGTAGTAACGTTGCGGGAAGGGCAGGCCGTTTTCGATGTCGGCGGTGGAATGGGCGGAGCGTTCGGAAAGCGTGGGCATCGACGGGAGAGGCGGCGCGCGATGGACGTGCGCCGCCGGCTGGATGTTGTTTTCTGGTGTTCCGTGGCGGCTTATTTCAGTTCATAGAGCCCGACGTAGGTGGTCGAATCCACCTCGTTCAGATGCGTCATGAAACGCGCTACCGCGTTCGTCGTTTCCGGCGTGACGGGCAGTTGCGCTGCCTTGAGCGCATGCACGCGGAAGATGTAGCGATGGGGTTTGTCGCCGCGCGGGGGCGCCGCGCCGCCGAAGCCGACCGTGCCGTAGTCGTTGTGCACCTGCACTGCGCCCTGCGGGAGCAGGCTGCCGTCGGCCTTGCCGGCGTTGCGGGCGAGCGAGCGCACGTCGGGCGGAATGTTCACCACGACCCAGTGCCAGAAACCGCTGCCCGTCGGCGCGTCCGGATCGTAGACGGTGAGCGCGAAGCTTCGCGTGTCGGCGGGCGGCTCGTCCCACTGCAGCGCGGGCGAAACGTTGTCGCCGTCGACACCGAAGGCCCGGTCGTCGAACTCCTGCGCCTTCGGCATGAAACCGTTGCTGGGAAAGTCATCGGACCAAAGTCGGAAATCAGCCATCGGGTGTCTCCTTCGCTTGGGGTCGTGGGACGGTTGCGCCAGCACGTGTGACGCGTGCAGGTGGGCGCGCAGCCGGTCGATCGAGTTTATCACCGCGGGCCCTACAGGCAGGGCCAGCTTCGCAGCGCGAGATGCGCGGCGCATCGGCTTGCGGTCACGTTTCGCGTGACATCTCGCGAGGGCGTGTCACGACCGCGCCTCGAACCAGGTCGACGACTCGTCTTCGAGCCATGCGGCCAGCCGCTCGACGACCGCTTGCGGATCGTGCTGCGCGCCACGCAACGCGCATTCCCAGATCACCGCCACGCGCCAGCCCTGGGCTGCGAGCGCGGCGAGCGCCTTGGCGTCGTTCAGTCGGTTGCGCGCGATCTTCTCGCGCCAGAACTCGGGGCGCGTTCGCGGCCACTTGAAGAGCGCGCAGTTGTGGCCGTGCCAGAAGCAGCCGTGCACGAACACCACGGCGCACCGGCGCGGCAGCACGATGTCGGGCCGGCCCGGCAGCTCGCGCACGTTCAGGCGAAAGCGAAAGCCGCGCCGGTGCAGCAGACTGCGGATCAGCTTTTCGGGCTTCGTGTTGCGTCCGCGTATGCCGGACATCATCCGGCTGCGGGTCGCCGTATCGACGACGTCCACCATCGTCTGTCGCCTCGCTTCGGTTGGCCGCGGCGCGCGCCGGTCAGCGGCCTCCCGCCGTGGCCGTCGCCGAGGCCGCGTTGCGCTTGGCGCGCGTGGTGCGCGCGACGGCGGGAACCGTCGTCGCTTGCGCACGCGGTGCTTCGTGCCGTGCGGCCAGCAACGCATCGAGATGCGGCATCATCGTGCGCGCGACTTCGCGCATCACCGGCATCACCACGCTGTTGCCGAACTGGCGGTACGCCTGGGTGTCGCTCACCGGAATGCGGAAGGTGTCGGGCAGGCCCATCAGCCGCGCACACTCGCGCGGCGTGAGGCGGCGCGGGCGCGATCCTTCGCCTTGATAGACGAGGATCTCCGAGCCGTCCTTGTGATAGCGCGCAGAAAGCGTGCGCGTGACGCTATCGGGAAACGCGAGGCCGAAGCCAAAGCCGTTGCCGGCCGCGCGATGCTTCTCTGCGTATTGCTGCAGATAGGCCCAGAGCCCCGGCGTGAGCGTGTACTTCGGCTGCACGCGGCGCGCGCCGTGATCGAAGAAGCGCTCGCCGTCCCACGGCAGCAGCGGCTCGCAGCCGTCGGTACGGTGCAGGATCGAGGCGAGCCGCGGGCCTTCCTCGGGTAGCGCGAGCGCGTCCCACGAGAACGCCGCCGGCTCGCGAAAACCGACGATGATGATGCGTTCGCGATGCTGCGGCGTGAAATGGCTTCCGTCGATCACGCGGTAGTGCACGTCGTAGCCGAGTTCGTCGCGCAGCACCTGGAGGATCACGTCGAACGTGCGGCCACGGTCGTGCGAGACGAGGTTCTTCACGTTCTCGAGCAGGAAGGCGGCGGGCCGCTTCTCGGCGATGATGCGCGCGACGTCGAAGAACAGCGTGCCCTGCGTGGTGCAGGCAAAGCCGTGCGGACGGCCAAGCGCGTTCTTCTTGCTCACGCCCGCGATCGAGAACGGCTGGCACGGAAAGCCCGCGAGCAGGACGTCGTGATCGGGCACGTCGGCGGCGTCCACGGCCGTAATGTCGCCGATGAACGGATGATCCTCGCCGTAGTTTTCCAGATAGGTCTTGCGCGAGAACGGATTCCATTCGCTCGTGAAGACGCACTCGCCGCCGTGGGCCTCGAACCCCTTGCGGATGCCGCCGATGCCGGCGAACAGGTCGATGAAGCGAAAGCGCGCCGCGCCGCCATTGGCGTGAGCGCCGCCTAGCAGCAGTTCGCGCAGTGCGGCTTCGAGCATCGCGGGGCAGGGCGTCTCGCCTTTTTCCCAACGCCGCACGGTCTTCACGTCGCGGCCGACGTGTGTGGCGATCTGCTGTTGCGTGAAACGCTTGCGTGCCTGCTGGAGCAGGTCTCTCGGTTCGGCCGTGAGCACGGAGTCCTCGTTAGGGTATTTTTGCGGACATTATGACCGATGGTCGACCCGCGGCACCAGGAATTCCCGATGTGCGTGCGCGGACGTGCGCCGCGCAGCCGAATGCCTGCACGCGCGAGCGTTGAATACAGCGGGAAGTCAGGAGTGTTGGGGGCCGGCGTTTGCCTGCTTCGCGAGGGCCGCGGAGGCCGAGGCGACGTTTAGCTCGTGCAGGTCGAGGATGAGCAGCAGGCTGTCGATTTCACACAGCTGGCCCTTGTTCACGTGACCGGTGTCGAGCAGGCGGTGCAGGCGCTGGCGCCAGTAGAGCGCGGGGAGAATCGGCCCGCCGAAGTCGCCGGCGAGTGACAGCGGCATCACGCGGCGAATGTGCGCGATATCCTGATCGATGAGGGTCGACATCATATGACCGGCGGGGAGGGGACGCGTGGAGTCCATGAAGGCCTTTACGGCACTATTTTTCCCTACTTTAGGGTTATTTAACTCGGTATTTACCCGTAATTAGCCGGTCAGCTTCCGTTTATTCGGCAGCCGGCGGCGTCGCGCCTTGCACCTGGGCCGCGCTTTCGAAGAAACGCCGCGTCGCTTCGAACGAGTTCAGCATCTGCTCGGGCCAAGGCGTCTGCAGCATGACGGCCTGGTGGTTCTCGAACGCGGCGCCCAGCTGGCGGGCGAGTTCGGGCGAATTGAGGTGGCGCAGCAGCACGCTCACGGCGATGGCGGTGGCCTGGCTGGCTCCGGCCGTCTGCAGTTCGGAAGCGGTGAGGGCGGCGACTTGCTTGTTGATGTCCATGGAAAACCTGCTCGGGAAAGAGGGTGCGCGAGGGCGCGAAAGAGACGGGACGGGAATCTGCGAACCGGTTGCGGATTTCGCGGCCCGGCCTGCGCGGCTCGGGATGGCCCAGCGGCTGGTCCCCCTGGCAGGAATCGAACCTGCATCTAGCGCTTAGGAGGCACTTGTTCTATCCATTGAACTACAGGGAGCGCGAGGTCGAGCATGGCTCCGTTCGATCGCCATGTTTCCCAAGTGACCCGTCATGGCGCGGAGCGGCGCGCGAACCGGTTCGGCCTTGCAGGTCCGAGCGATATCGCGGCGCAGGGCCCAGAGTATAGCAAACGTGTTCGGGCGCGAAAATGACGCCCTTTAGCTGCGTGGGAATCGTCGCAATCAGAACTCGACGACGGCGAATTCCGCCTTGCCCACGTCGCACAGCGGGCAGCGCCAGTCGTCGGGTATTTCCGCAAAGCGCGTGCCGGCGGCGATGCCTTCGTCGGGCAGACCTTCTTCCTCGTTGTAGATCCAGCCGCAGATGAGGCAGACCCAGCTCTTGTACTCGATTACTTCGCTCACAGCGTGTCCTTCGTCTAGTCGATTCGATGCTTGACCCTTCATGCGGCCCTTTATGTGCAAGGCTGGGCGGCGCGGGCGACCCGCGATGTTACCGGAAAACGGCTCGCGTGCTGCCGCGCTAAAGGGAAGCTAGGCGCGGAGGCCCGACCTCCGCGGCCCGACCTGCGCGGCCCGGTACAATGCCCCCTTCAGGTCCACCGCACGCATCGCTTTCCATCCATGTCGCTTTACACCATCACAGACGCGCAACTGGCGTTCGGCCACGTCGCGCTGCTCGACCACGCGGACTTTTCGCTCGAAGCCGGCGAGCGCGTCGGGCTGATCGGCCGCAACGGCGCGGGCAAGTCGTCGCTGCTCACGATCGTCGCCGATCTCGCCAGGCCCGACGACGGCCTCGTCACGCGCCAGCAGGAGCTTTCGACCGTCTACGTGCCGCAGGAGCCCGACTTCGACGCCGACGCCACGGTCTTCGACACCGTCGCCTCGGGCCTCGCCGACGTGCGCGCGCTGCTCGACGAATACGACACGGTCGCGCACAAGCTCGCGGATACGCCCGAAGGCGCCGAACACGACGCACTGCTCGCGCGCATGAACACGCTGCAATCGTCGCTCGATCATGCCGACGCCTGGAGCTGGCGCACGCGCGTTGCCACGACGCTCGCGCAGATCGGCCTCGAAGGCGAAGCCCGCGTGGGCGCGCTCTCGGGCGGCATGCAAAAGCGCGTGGCGCTCGCCCGCGCGCTCGTTGTGCAGCCCGATATCCTGCTGCTCGACGAACCGACCAACCACCTCGACTTCGACGGCATCCGCTGGCTCGAGGAACTGCTCGTGGCACAGCGTTCGAGCCTGCTCTTCATCACCCACGACCGCGCGTTTCTCGACCGCGTGGCCACGCGCATCGTCGAACTCGATCGCGGCAAGCTGCTTTCGTATCCGGGCAACTTCTCGCAGTACCAGGAGCGCAAGGCGCAGCAGCTCGAAGTCGAGCGCGTGGAGAACGAGAAGTTCGACAAGCTGCTCGCGCAGGAAGAAGTGTGGATCCGCAAGGGCGTGGAAGCGCGGCGCACGCGCAGCGTGGGACGTATCGCGCGCCTCGTGCAGATGCGCAGCGAGCACGCCGAGCGCCGCAACGTGCAGGGCAACGTGAAGCTCGACGTCGCGCAGGGCGAGAAGTCCGGCAAGATCGTCGCCGAACTCACGGACGTGACCAAGCGCTATGGCGGCCGCACGATCGTCGATAACTTCTCGTCGACGGTCATGCGCGGCGACAAGATCGGCTTCGTCGGTCCGAACGGCGCCGGCAAGACCACGCTGCTGAAGCTGATTCTCGGCGAGTTGAAGCCCGACGAGGGCACTGTGCGCGTAGGCACGAACCTGCAGGTCGCGTACTTCGACCAGATGCGCGCGCAGCTCGACATGGAAAAGAGCCTCGCCGATACCATCAGCCCCGGCAGCGACTGGGTCGAGATCAACGGCGCGAAGAAGCACGTCATGAGCTATCTCGGCGACTTCCTGTTCGCGCCCGAACGTGCGCGCTCGCCCGTGAAGTCGCTTTCGGGCGGCGAGCGTAACCGTCTGCTGCTCGCGCGTTTGTTCGCGCGGCCCGCGAACGTACTGGTGCTCGACGAACCGACCAACGACCTCGACATCCCGACGCTCGAACTGCTCGAAGAGTTGCTCACCGACTACGACGGTACCGTGCTGCTCGTCTCCCACGATCGCTCGTTCCTCGACAACGTGGTGACTTCGGTGATCGCGTCCGAGGGCGAGGGCAAGTGGCGCGAGTACGTGGGTGGCTTCACCGACTGGCAAACGCAGAGCACGCGTGCGCAGGAGATTGCCGAGGCGCGCGCGCCGAAAGAAGCGGCTGCTGCGGCTGCCGCTCCCAAGGAGAGCGCGGCTGGCCGCAATGCGCAACGTATTGTGAAGCTTTCGTTCAAGGAGCAGCGCGAGCTCGAGGACCTGCCCAAGCGTATCGAGGCGCTGGAGACCGAGCAGAAGACGATCGGCGCGAAGATCGAGGACGGGTCGATCTTTGCGAAGGACGCGGCCGAAGGCACGCGGCTCACCGAGCGCTACGCGGCGATCGACGAGGAATTGCTCGTCGCGCTGGAGCGGTGGGAGGAGCTGGAGAGCAAGCGCAAGTGATGCGAGACAAAGCGGCCTGATGAAGGCCGCTTTTTTTAAGGCGGGCGGCCCTTACTCATCCGTTCAGCCAGCCAACCCCCAAGCAAATTGCCGTGCGAGCCCAAATCAGTACAATACCTCGCGAATTCGAACAACTGCGCGAACCACTGCGCCGCCGCGAGCGCACCTGCCACCGCGGCGCGCAGCCGGTTCACTTCGTTGTTTCGTATCGGTTTTTTTGAACGCTCAACGCGTTTTCCCCGCAGATGTCCACAGGACCTGTGGACAAGCGCGCGGACAACCCCCTGTGGATCACCATGTCAACGAAGAAGTCCAACGCTGGAAACACTGGCTATAGCGAAGCGTCGATCAAGGTGCTCAAGGGCCTCGAGCCCGTCCGGCAGCGGCCGGGCATGTATACGCGCACCGAGAATCCGCTGCACATCATCCAGGAAGTCATCGACAACGCCTCGGACGAAGCGCTCGGCGGCTATGGCAAGCGCATCACCGTGACGCTGCACGCCGACCATTCCGTCTCCGTCGAGGACGACGGCCGCGGCATTCCGTTCGGCCTGCACCCCGAAGAGAAGGTGCCCGTCGTCGAAATCGTCTTCACGCGCCTGCACGCGGGCGGCAAGTTCGACAAGGCCGCCGGCGGCGCCTATACGTTCTCGGGCGGCTTGCACGGCGTGGGCGTCTCGGTCACCAACGCCCTGTCCACGCGCCTCGACGTGACTGTCTGGCGCGACGGCAAGGTCGCCGAAATCGGTTTCTCTGACGGCAACGTCACGAAGCAGCTCACTACGCGCAACGCCGCGCGCGACGACAAGAAGAGCGGCACGCGCGTGACCGCTTGGGCCGATCCTAAGTATTTCGACTCGCCCAATCTGCCGCTCGGCGAACTTCAGCGCCTGCTGCGCTCGAAGGCCGTGTTGCTGCCGGGCGTCGAGGTCGAACTCGTCATCGAGAAGACCGGCGAGCGCCAGAGCTGGAAGTATGAAGACGGCCTGCGCGGCTATCTGCTCGAAGGCATGGGCGGCGCCGACCTGCTGATCCCGCTGTTCGAAGGCGAGCGCTACGCCGACGCGCGCACCACCGACGACACCTTCGCCGAAGGCGAGGGCGCCGCGTGGGTCGTGGCGTGGAGCGAGGAAGGCTCGCTCACGCGCGAGTCGTACGTGAACCTGATCCCGACGCCCGCGGGCGGCACGCACGAAAGCGGCCTGCGCGACGGTCTGTTTCAGGCCGTGAAGAGCTTCGTCGAATTGCACAATCTCCAGCCGAAAGGCGTGAAGCTGCTGCCCGAAGACGTCTTCGCGCGCGTCTCGTTCGTGCTCTCGGCCAAGGTGCTCGACCCGCAGTTCCAGGGGCAGATCAAGGAGCGCCTGAACAGCCGCGACGCCGTCAAACTCGTGTCGTCGTTCTCGCGTCCGGCTCTGGAGCTGTGGCTCAACCAGCACGTCGAGCACGGCAAGAAGCTCGCCGATCTCGTCATCAAGCAGGCGCAGGCGCGCACGCGCGCGGGCCAGAAGGTCGAGAAGCGCAAGAGCTCGGGCGTGGCCGTGCTGCCCGGCAAGCTCACCGACTGCGAATCGACCGATATCGCGCGCAACGAACTCTTCCTCGTGGAGGGCGACTCGGCCGGCGGTTCCGCCAAGATGGGGCGCGACAAGGAGTACCAGGCCATCCTGCCGCTGCGTGGCAAGGTGCTCAACACGTGGGAGACCGAGCGCGACCGGCTCTTTGCGAACAACGAAGTGCACGATATTTCGGTGGCGATCGGTGTCGATCCGCACAGCCCCGACGAGACGGTCGATCTTTCGAATCTGCGCTACGGCAAGATCTGCATTCTCTCCGATGCCGACGTCGACGGCTCGCACATCCAGGTACTGCTGCTCACGCTCTTCTTCAAGCATTTCCCGCAGCTCATCGAGCGCGGGCACGTGTGCGTGGCGCGCCCGCCGCTGTTCCGTGTCGATGCGCCCGCGCGTGGCAAGAAGCCCGCGCAGAAGCTCTATGCGCTCGACGAAGGCGAACTCGAAGCGATCCTCGACAAGCTGCGCAAGGACGGCGTGCGCGAAACGCAATGGACCATCAGCCGCTTCAAGGGCCTGGGCGAAATGAGCGCCGAACAGCTCTGGGACACGACGATGAACCCCGACACGCGGCGTCTCTCGCCCATCGCGCTCGGCGACCTCGACTACGAGTCCACGGTTGCGCGCATGACGATGCTCATGGGCAAGGGCGAAGCGGCCTCGCGCCGTTCCTGGCTCGAGGAGAAGGGCAACGAAGTCGAAGCGGATATCTAAGCGCACGCGCCCATACAAGATTACGGAACGATTGAAACATGGACGATCTCTTTGCTGAAGTGACGGACGCCCCGAACGGCGACACGCTCACGCTCGGCCACTACGCGGAACGCGCCTATCTCGACTACGCGGTGAGCGTGGTGAAGGGCCGCGCGCTGCCCGACGTCTGCGACGGCCAGAAGCCGGTGCAGCGGCGCATTCTTTTCGCGATGAACGAAATGGGCCTGGGCGACAACGCCAAGCCCGTGAAGTCCGCGCGCGTGGTGGGCGACGTGCTCGGCAAGTACCACCCGCACGGCGACCAGTCGGCCTACGACGCGCTCGTGCGCCTCGCCCAGGACTTCTCGATGCGCTATCCGCTCATCGACGGCCAGGGCAATTTCGGCTCGCGCGACGGCGACGGCGCGGCGGCCATGCGCTACACCGAAGCGCGGCTGACGCCCATCGCCAAGCTGCTGCTCGACGAAATCGACATGGGCACTGTCGATTTCATGCCGAACTACGACGGCTCGTTCCAGGAGCCGAAGACGCTGCCCGCGCGCCTGCCGATGCTGCTGCTCAACGGCGCGTCGGGGATTGCGGTGGGTCTCGCTACCGAAATCCCGTCGCATAACCTGCGCGAAGTCGCGTCGGCGGCGGTGGCGATGATTCGCAACCCGAAGCTTTCGCATGCGGAGATCATGGAAAAGCTGCCGGGGCCCGATTTCCCGGGCGGCGGCCAGATCATTTCGAGCGACGCGGAAATTGCGGCGGCATACGAGTCGGGCCGCGGCAGCCTCAAGGTGCGCGCGCGCTGGAAGATCGAGGACCTCGCGCGCGGCCAGTGGCAACTGGTGGTGACCGAGCTGCCGCCGAACACCTCGGGCCAGAAGGTGCTCGAAGAGATCGAGGAACTCACGAACCCGAAGCTCAAGCTCGGCAAGAAGACGCTCACACCCGAGCAGCTGCAGAGCAAGCAGACCATGCTCGGGCTGCTCGACGCCGTGCGCGACGAGTCGGGCAAGGACGCGCCCGTGCGCCTCGTGTTCGAGCCGAAGACGAGCCGCATCGACCAGGCCGAGTTCGTCAACTCGCTGCTCGCGAACACGAGCCTCGAATCGAACGCATCGCTCAATCTCGTGATGATCGGCGCCGATGGCCGTCCGCGCCAGAAGGGCATCAGCGAGATTCTGGGCGAGTGGATCGGCTTTCGTTTCGCCACGGTCACGCGCCGCACGCAGCATCGCCTGACGAAGGTCGACGACCGCATCCATATCCTCGAAGGGCGGATGATCGTCTTCCTCAATATCGACGAGGTCATCCGCATCATCCGCGAGTCGGACGAGCCCAAGAGCGCGCTGATGAGCGCGTTCGGACTTTCCGAGCGCCAGGCCGAGGACATTCTTGAAATCCGTCTGCGTCAGTTGGCGCGGCTCGAGAAGATCAAGATCGAGAAGGAACTCGCGGAGCTGCGCGAAGAGAAGGCGAAGCTCGAAGAACTGCTCGCGAACGATGTGTCGATGAAGCGGCTCATCGTGAAGGAAATCGAAGCCGACGCGAAGCAGTACGGCGACGATCGCCGCACGCTCATTCAGCAGGAAAAGCGGGCGAGCTTCGAAGCGCGCGTGGTCGACGAGCCGGTCACGGTCGTCGTCTCGCAGAAGGGCTGGGTGCGTGCGCTCAAGGGCCACGGGCTCGATACGCAAGGTTTCACCTTCAAGGCCGGCGACGGCCTCTATGCGGCGTTCCAGTGCCGCACGCCCGATACGCTGATCGCGTGGGGCAGCAATGGCCGCGTCTATTCGGTGTCGATTGCGAATCTGCCTGGCGGCCGCGGTGACGGGGTGCCGGTCACGTCGCTCATCGAACTCGAAGCGGGCACGCATCTGCTGCACTACTTCGCGGCGAACGCGGAACAGCAATTGCTGCTGGCGTCGAGCAACGGCTTCGGCTTCATCGCGAAGATCGGCGACATGGTGAGCCGCGTGAAGGCAGGCAAGGCGTTCATGACGATCGACGAGGGCTGCGTGCCGCTCGCGCCGATGCCGATGCTGCCCGACGCGCTGCAGGTGGCGTGTCTGTCGTCGGGCGGTCGTTTGCTCGTGTTCGGCCTCGACGAGATGAAGACGCTCTCGGGCGGCGGACGTGGCGTTACGCTCATGCAGCTCGACGAGAACGAGAAGCTCGTGCAGGCGCTCGCGATCAGCGCGGCGGGCGTCGTGCTCGTGGGCACGGGCCGCGGCGGCAAGGCGACCGAGGACCTGATGGCGGGCGCGGTGCTGGCTCCGCAGATCGGCAAGCGCGCACGCAAGGGCCGCGCGCCGGACTCGAAGCTCAAGGTCGTGACGGGCATGCGTCCGGTGTTGCCGCAGTAACTTAGCTGCTCTGCATGGCGCCGGAGCGCTCTGCGTGGGACCGGAGTAAGCGCTGAAGCGCTAACTCCGGATCGCAAAGTGCTAAAGCGCTAACTCCGGCCGACACATATCCGGCGCGAATCGCGGCGCGGCATGGAATAATGCCGCGCAAAGGCATGGGACGGGAGTGCGTTGCACTCGCTCCCGTCGACATGCCGCCGATAATGACACGTTACGAGGGAAATCAAGCATGGGCCACGCGATCGCAGTCGCGCTCTTTCTGCATCTGCTGGGCGTCGCCGTCTGGGTGGGCGGCATGATCTTCGCGCATTTCTGTTTGCGCCCAGCGCTCGAAGACCTCTCGCCGCAGCTGCGCCTGCCGCTCATCGAATCGGTGTTCGGCCGCTTCTTCAACTGGGTGGGCGTCTCGGTCATCGTGATCCTGCTGACCGGCGGCTTCCTGCTCATGCAGTCCGGCGGCGAGCATGCCACCTGGCAACTGCACGCCATGGCGGGCCTGGGCGTATTGATGATGCTGATCTTCGGCCACATCCGCTTCGCCGTGTTCCCGCGCATTCGCCGCGCCGTGCAGGCGCAGAAGTGGCCCGACGGCGCGCGCGCCGTGGGCACCGTGCGCCGGCTCGTCGTCATCAATCTCGTGCTGGGTATCGTGACGATCGGCGTTGCCGTGCTCGCGCGCGGGTTCTAATCGTTTCTCCTGCAACGTTCGCGGTCTGCGCTTGACGCACTACAGGCGCTCCGCGAGCGCATGACGCTGCATGCAGCGCTCCATCGCGTCGAAGAACGCTTCTTCGGCCGCATTGCGCTTGCGTTCGCGATGCCACAGCAAGTGGATATCGACGTCCACGAGCCCTTCCTCCGGCGGCAGCCGCCACAGGCGCTGCCGCGCCAGATCGTCCCGCACCGTATGCTCGGGCAGGCAGCCAATGCCGTAGCCCGCAAAGATCAGCCGCCGCACCTCGTCCAGACTCGGTGACGACGCCACGATCCGCCCCGTGAAGCCGCGCTGGTCGCGAAACACGGTGAGCGGCGACAGGCTGTCGCCAATCTGGTCGCTCGTAAAGGAGACAAAATTTTCCGCGAGCAGGTCGTCCATCGTCAGCTGGGAAAGCCCGAAGAGCCGGTGATGCCGGCCGCAGAACATCGCGTAGCGCTGGCGCAGAAAGCAGCGCATGTCCAGCTTGTCGATGGGCGTGCGGCACAGGCTCAGGCCCGCGGTCGCGGTTTTCTGCAGCAGCGACGAGATGATGTCCGACGAGCGCATCACTTCGATCTGCAAGTCGATGCGCGGGTAGGCCGTGTGGAATTCCGCGAGAAATTCGTCGTACACGCGCGACTCGATGCGGCTCACCGTGAGCAGGCGGATCGAGCCGGTGATGTCGGCGGTGCGCTCGTCGAGGCCGGTTTCGAGCTGGGAAATCGTGCCGTAAATGTCGCTCGCAATGCGATAGACCTCTTCGCCCGCCTCGGTCGGTACGAACTGCGCGCCGCGGCGCTCGATGAGCTTGCGGCCGAGCGCGTCTTCGAGGCGCTTGAGCGCCTGGCTCACGGCCGGCTGCGTGACATAGAGCCGGGCGGCGGCGCGGCTCAGGCTGCGTTCCTGCATGATCGCGAGGTAGGTGCGCAGCAGGTTCCAGTCGAGACGGTCATTGAGAAAGCGGGTGGTATCGGAGCGCATGGGCGGTTTCCCGGCGCAAGGGTGCGCCAAGGGCATTAGTTAAATTTATGTGCAGAATAATAACGCGAAATTTGACTAATGATTTGTGGCTGGCGATAAAGCGTGCATGCAACACAAACCCATCCCAAACGCGCCTGAAGGAGACCGACGCATGGCCAGCCCACAACCCAGCACCCGGCAACCGGTGCGCGCCGCCGCCGCGGCGTTCATCGGCACGATGATCGAGTGGTACGACTTCTACATCTACGCCACGGCCGCCGCGCTCGTGTTCGGCGAGCTGTATTTCCCTTCTGAAGACCGCTTCGTGAGCACGATGGCGTCGTTCGCGACTTTCGCCGTCGGGTTCTTCGCTCGTCCGCTCGGCGGCCTGATCTTCGGCCACCTCGGCGACCGCATCGGCCGCAAGAAAGCGCTCATGACCACCCTGATGATGATGGGCGTCGCGACCGTCTGCGTCGGCCTGCTGCCGTCGTACGCGAGCGTGGGGATGCTCGCGCCGGTGCTGCTCGTGCTGCTGCGCGTGGTGCAGGGCATCGCCGTGGGCGGCGAGTGGGGCGGTGCGGTGCTGATGGCGGGCGAGCACGCGCCCGAAGGCCGCCGCACGTTCTTCGCTTCGTTCGCGCAGCTGGGTTCGCCGGCCGGCCTGATTCTTTCGCTGCTCGCGTTCCGCTCGGTCACGTCGCTCGACAAGGCCGACTTTCTCTCGTGGGGCTGGCGTCTGCCGTTCCTCGTTTCGGCGGTGCTGCTCGTGGTCGGCATCATGATCCGCCTTGGCGTGAACGAGTCGCCCGAATTCGAGAAGCTCAAGGACCAGCGCCGCACGCTCAAGCTGCCCGTCGCCGAAGTGTTCCGCTCGGCGTGGGGCCTCGTGCTGCTGTGCATCGGCGCGAACACCATCGGCATTGCGGGCGTGTACTTCACCAACACGTTCATGATCGCCTACACCACGCAATACGTCGGCATCACGCGCTCGCTGATTCTCGACTGCCTGTTCGCGGTGGCGATCATCCAGTTCCTCGTGCAGCCGCTCGCCGCGTGGCTCGCCGAACGCATGGGCGGCGCACGCTTCCTCAAGTGCGCGGCGCTCGCCGCGATGCTCTCGCCGTATCCGATGTTCGTGCTCGTGCAAAGCGGCAAGGTCGTGCCGATGGTGATCGGCATCGCGATCGCCGTGGTCTGCATGGCGAGCTTCTATTCGGTGATCGCAGGCTTCGTCTCCGGCGTGTTCCCCACGCGCGTGCGCTACTCCGCGATTTCACTCTCTTACCAGGTGTGCGGCGCGATCGCGGGCGGCCTCACGCCGCTGGTCGGTACGTGGCTCGCCCATCGCCATGTGGGGCAGTGGTGGCCGCTCGCGGTGTTCTATACGTGCCTCGCGGGCGTTTCGCTGTTGTGCATCGTCGCGCTCGACGCGCGCCGTCACCAGCATGCGTTAGACGAGGCGGGAGCCGAGGCGTTGAGCGCACGATGACGTTGTTCAGCTGTTTGAATAGTTCGACTGAAATGGATGGACCGATGAAAGACCTTTTGCAGATCGACGGCCCGCGCCTGTGGGCGAGCCTCATGGAGATGGCGCGTGTTGGCGCGACGGCGGGCGGCGGCGTGCGCCGCCTCGCGCTCACCGAAGAAGACCGGCGCGGGCGCGAGTTGTTCGCGCGCTGGTGCCGCGAGGCGGGCATGACGGTGTGGACCGACGAAGTGGGGAACCTGTTCGCGCGCCGCGAAGGCGACGATGCGCAGGCTGCGCCGGTGCTGATGGGCAGCCACCTCGACTCGCAGCCCGAAGGCGGCCGCTTCGACGGCGTCTACGGCGTGCTCGCCGCGCTCGAAGTCGTGCGCGCGCTCAACGACGCGGGCGCACGCACCGTGAAGCCGATCGAAATCTGCTCGTGGACCAACGAAGAGGGCGCGCGCTTCACGCCGGCGATGCTGGGCTCGGCGGTGTTCACTGGCGCGATGACGCTGGCGGAGGCACTCTCGCGCACGGACGCCGACGGCGTGACGCTCGGCGCCGCGCTCGACGCATGCGGCGTGCGCGGCACGCGCGCCGTGCAAGGCGTCGCCGTCGACGCCTACTTCGAAGCTCATATCGAACAGGGCCCGATTCTGGAGGCGAACGAGACGACCATCGGCGTCGTGACGGGCGGCCAGGCGATTCGCTGGTTCGACGTGAACGTGACGGGCGTGGCCGCGCACGCGGGCACGACGCCGATGCGCTATCGCAAGGACGCATGGTTCGGCGCGGCGCAGATGTCGCTCGACATCGAACGCACGATGGCGCGTTACGCACCGCTCGGTCTCGTGACGATCGGCCAGGCGCAGATCGTGAACTCGTCGCGCAACACGATCGCGGCGAACCTGACGTTCACGGTCGATCTGCGCCATCCCGACGATGCGCAACTCGATGCGATGGAGCACGACTTGCGCGCGCTATGCGCGGACGTGGCCACACAGCGGGGCCTCGGCGTGCAGATCGCACATTGCTGGACGAGCCCAGCCACGCCGTTCGATGCGCAATGCGTCGAGCTGGTCGCGCAGGCAACGGCGCGCTTTGGCTATCCACACGAGCGTATCGTAAGCGGTGCGGGCCACGACGCGATCCACCTCGCGCGCTACTGCCCGACCGCGATGGTGTTCATTCCCTGCGTGGCCGGTCTTTCGCACAACGAAGCCGAGGACGCTCTGCCGGAAGACATCACGGCCGGCGCGAACGTGTTGCTCAACGCCGTCGCGGCGCGCGCGGGCGTGCGCCTGGCCGTTGAAGTGGAAAACCCGGCCGACGCGTAAAAGAAATAGAAGGAGAACTGAGCATGAAAACCTGGTTTCACCCCGATCAGCTGCTGCACCATCCGCGCGCCTATTTCTCGCGCGGCCAGTTGCGTGCGCCGCAGGAAGTGCCACAGCGTGCCGAGCATCTCGTTGCCGCGGCGCGCTCGCTCGGCTTCGACGTGCAGGCGCCCGCCGATTTCGGCACCGCGCCCATCGCCGCCGTGCACGACATGAACTATCTGCGTTTTCTCGAGGAAGCGCACACCGAATGGAAGCGCGTGCCCGAGGATTGGGGCGAAGAGGTGATGTCGAACATCTACGTGCGCGAGCCGAATCCGCTGCGTGGCGTGCTCGCGCAGGCGGCGCGCTATCTCGCGGACGGCAGTTGCCCCATCGGTACGAATACCTGGCGTGCGGCCTACTGGTCGGCGCAAAGCGCGCTGGCGGCGGCCGCATGCGTGAACGAAGGCGCGCGCGAGTCGTACGCGCTCTCGCGTCCGCCCGGCCACCATGCCCGCGCGGACGCGGCGGGCGGCTTCTGCTATCTGAACAACGCGGCCATCGCGGCGCAGTCGCTGCGCAGCCGCTTCGAGCGTGTGGCGATCCTCGACACCGACATGCACCACGGCCAGGGCGTCCAGGAGATCTTCTACGGTCGCAGCGATGTGCTCTACATCTCGATTCACGGCGATCCGACCAACTTCTATCCCGTGGTCGCGGGCTACGAGGAAGAGCGCGGCAACGGTGCTGGCGAGGGCTACAACGTCAATCTGCCGATGCCGCATGGCGCGTCCGAAGCCGACTTCTTCGAGCGCGTGAAAGCGGCGCTGCGGGTGCTCAGGCGCTTCGAGCCGGACGCGCTCGTGCTGGCGCTCGGCTTCGACATCTACAAGGACGATCCGCAGTCGAAAGTCGCCGTGACCACCGAGGGTTTCGGCCGGCTCGGCGCGGAGATCGGCGCGCTCGGCCTGCCTTCGGTGATCGTGCAGGAAGGCGGCTATCACCTCGAAAGCCTCGAAGACAACGCACGCGCATTCTTCGGCGGTTTTGCGGCAGCGCGCTGATCAGCGCGTGAACGCGCGCTTCAGGCCAGCAGCAGCCTCGCCCCGCACGCGAGTCCTACCGTCGCGTAGACCGCGTAAGCGGGGAGCTTGAGCTTGCCGAAGCACATCGCCGAGAAGACGGCCGTCAGCAGATAAGAAAGATGCAGCGGCACGTGCCGCGCGATATGCCAGACGGCGATCGCGAGGAACGCGGTGGTCGCGGCGCGCAGCCCGCGCATGGCGTGCTCGAAGCGCGGGTTCGCCTTCATGCGGTGCAAGTGCCGCCGCGCGAGCACGACGAGGCAGCCCGACGGCACGAACAGCGCGAGCGTGGCGACGAGCGCGCCGACCCAGCCATCGACGAGATAGCCGAAGAACGGCACCACGTTCAGGAGCGGCCCCGGCGAAAGCGGCGAGAGCGTGAACGCCAGCGTGAAGTCGTCGTTGGTGATGCCGACCGCGGGCGTGACGAACAGCGTTTTCAACACGGGCAGCGCCGAAAAGCCGCCGCCGAACAGCGTCATGCCCGCGCCCGCGAGACGCGGCCAGAGCAGCGCCGAATCGAGCGGATGCGGCAGCGGCAGCGCGAACACGACGATCAGCGCGGCCAGCGCGGCGAGCAATTGCCCATCGCGCCGTGTCACGCGTAATTCGAGCCGCTGCGAAGGCACGGGGCTTGCGACCCAGCCCGCGGCAAACGCGACGAGCAGAATCGCGACGTAGGCCGCGCCGCTCGCCGCGAGCGCGAGGGCCACACAGGCAGCGATCGCCACGCCCCATTCGAGCGGGCCGCGCACGAGCGCACGCGTCTGCCTGTACCAGGTCACGCCGATCAGCATGGCGAGCACCACGCTGAAATGGTCGAGCAGCGTGCCCGAGGCGACCGCATGCACGAGCGGCGTGCGGTAGAAAATGGCGAACAGCGTCATCAGCGCGAAGAAGGGCAGCACGCTCGCCACGCCCGCGACCCACGCGCCCGCGCGTCCGCGCAGCGCATGGCCGAGTTGCACCGCGACGTTGCAGCCTACCGGCCCCGGCACCATCCAGGCGAGTGCTACCAGATCCGAGAATGCGGTTTGCGTGAGACGCGCTTCGCGCTCCACGTAGTGCTGCTCGAGTTGCGCCATGAGCGCGAGGCCGCCCCATGAGACCGCGGACACGGTCAGCACGACGCGAAAGAGCGTCAGGAGCGGTTCGTGATGGTCGCGGATTGGCGCCGCGATCGCTTCGTCGGTGCGGGTTTGCATGGCTGCATCGTGCGGGCGAAGGTCAGTGCGGATCTGTGCGCGAAGGCACGCGGTTCGCGCAACTCACTGGAAAGCGTGGACAATGCGCAATCTGCGCGCCGGCCTCGCGTCAGCGCGATTGCGGCGCGTCGCTCAGGCGCTCGTTGCGGCGATCTTCGCGTGCGGCTTGCGTGCCCGCCGGCTGCGTCGCGCTACAGACGCCGAAGCGCTCGATCAGCGCGGCCACGCCTTCCACGGGCACGGGGCGCGAGAACAGGAAGCCCTGCGCCTCGATCGGGCCGAGCGCGGAGAGCCACGCGATCTGCTCTTCGGTTTCGGTGCCCTCGACGACTACCGTGAGCCCGAGCGAGCGCGCGAGATTGACGATCGCCGAGACCATCACGCACACGCTGCGGTCGGCGGGGATGGCCTGCACGAACGAGCGGTCGACCTTGAGCGTGTCGACGGCGAAGCGGTTCAGGTAGGACAGCGACGAATAGCCGGTGCCGAAGTCGTCGAGCGCGACGCGCACGCCAAGGCGCTTCAGCGCGAAGATCTTTTCCGAAACGAGCTCCGGGTACTCCATCATCGCGGTTTCGGTGATCTCGAGTTCGAGCCGGTGCGCGGCAATGCCGGTTTCCTCGATGGCGCGCGCTACGGTCTCGTACAGGTCGCCGCGCCAGAACTGCACCGCCGAGATGTTGATGGCGAGCGTGAGCGACTCGTAGCCCTGCTGCTGCCACTGCGCGAGTTGCGCGCACGCGGTACGGATCACGAAGTCGCCTACGGGCACGATGAGGCCCGTGGATTCGGCCACAGGAATGAATTCGCCCGCAGGAATGAGTCCGTATTGCGGATGGTTCCAGCGCACGAGCGCCTCGAAGCCCGTGATGCAGCGCCGGCGCAGATCGATCTTCGGCTGGTAGGCGAGAAAGAGCTGGTCCTCGGCGAGCGCGACGCGCAGCTGCTGCTCCCACTTCATCAGGTGGTCGGCGCGGTGGGCGAGTTGCGGCGAGTAGAAGCGAAAGCAGTTGCGTCCGGCCTCCTTGGCGGCGTACATCGCGAGGTCGGCTTTCTTGAGCAGATCGATTTCGCTTTCGTGCGCTACCGCGAAGAGCGCGATGCCCGTGCTCGCGTGCAGCACGAAGGCGCTGCCGCGCACGTCGAACGGATGCGTGAACGCGGCGTTGGTGGCTTCGGCGAGCGCGATGGCGCGTTTTTCGATGTCGTCGCCCTTCACGATCACCACGAACTCGTCGCCGCCGATGCGCGCAAGCGTGCCCGCGCCGCCCACGGCGTCGGCGAGGCGCGCGGCGCTCATCTGCAGCACGATGTCGCCGGCGTTGTGGCCCAGCGTGTCGTTGACCGTCTTGAAATTGTCGAGGTCGATGAAGAGGATGGCGAGCCGCCCGAGGTTGCCCGGCTGCGAGACCTCATGGCGCAAACGCTGCAGCGTGGCGTAGCGGTTGGGCAGGCCCGTGAGGAGGTCGTACTGCACGAGTTGCGACATCTCGCGCTCGCGCCCGAGCAGCTTGCCGATCAGTCCCGTGGCCACGGCGAAGAACGAGAGCATGGCGAGCGAGATGAACGTCGCCATCATCAGGTAGACGTCACGCGTGTGGTTGTAGTCGGCGAATTCCTCGGCCTGCGAGAGACCGACCAGCACGGCGAGCGGATAGCCATCGATATGGCGGTACGAGACGATGCGCGTGACGTGATCGATCGGATCGACGTAGGTGCCCGACACATGCTCGGAAATGGGATACACGCCGCTCGCGGAGAACGTGCCGTTCGCGCGCTCGGCGCTGCCCGTGCGGCGCGCGAGCACGGCGCCGCTGTCCGAGATGACGGCGATCACGCCGTCGCGGCCGATCGCGGCGTTGTTGTAGAAGTCGCTCGTGAAGTAGCTCGGGTCCTCAGAAACCACGACGACGCCCGCGAACGAGCCGTCCGGGTGATTGAGGCGGCGCGTCATCTGCAGGGTCCAGTGGCCCGACACGCGGCCGAGCACCGGCTTGCTGATATAGAGCTGGTCGTCGTTCTCGTGCTCGTGCACCTTGAAGTGCTCGCGGTCCGAGAGGTCGATGGGCTTGGGATTCGGATCGGCCGTGTTGGCGACGAGCGTGCCGTGCTCGTCGATGATCGACACCTGCACGAGCGAGTCGCTCTGCACCACACCCTTTTCGACTGTGCTGCCGAGATCGAAGCGGCCCGGCGACTTTTCGAACTCGTACTTCACGAAGCGCGTGATCTGGTCGACCTGGTGGATCGCCTTGACGGTGTGCTGTTCGAGCGCCGCCGAGAGAATCGCGGCCGAGGCCGTGGCCTCGCGCATGGTCGCTTCCTTCTCGACGGACAGACGCGTGAAGATGACCGCCCATAGCAGCACGAGCACCAGCACGCCGAGCAGCGGAATGGCGAGCAGTGCGCGCGGACGCGTGTATGCCGGGCCGGGCGCGTTGCGCAGGCTCGAATCGCGCGAGAACGGACCCCGCGTGGCGCTCATCGCGGCCGCCGTAGGCGCGGGAACTCACACCGCGGATGCGGCGGCCGGAACGGCAAGGATGCGCTCGGTTGAGTCGGCGGCATGAAGGACGGATGGCTGGGGGAATACGTGCATTGCGCGCGCGCAATGCACGCCGGACGCGTCGTGCGTCCGATGTTTCGATATTACTGGTTGGGGAATGATTAAGGAAGCTGTGGTCCCTCGGGTATACGCGAGGGTCGCCTCAACCCGCGCGCGATGCTGATGTGCGGTGCATAGCTGCGAGGCGGTGCATCGTGGTCGATGCACCTTGCATGAATCGGGGTGCCGCTGCAGGCGCTTAGCCGAGCCGGCAGGTCCCGTCGACGACGGTCACCGAGTGGCCGCCAATCCAGATCTTTTTCGCCGCATCGTCATAGTCGACGCGCACGCGCCCGTCGCGGCCGAGCGCCGTGCCCTGGCGCACCGTATAGCGTGCGCCCGGACGCCGGTTCTGCTGTTCGAGCAGCATGGCGATGGCGGCGTTCGCGCTGCCGGTGACAGGGTCTTCGCCCTTGCCGAGCCCGGTCATGAGGCAGCGCACTTCGAAGGTTGCGGGACCATCGGCCTCGTGCGGGCCGTAGGCGGCCACGCCATGTGCACCCACGCTCGCGGCAACGGCTTCGATCTCTTCGTAGTCGACGTCGAGCGCGAGCACCGCTTGCGCCGACGCGAGACGGACGACGAGCCAGGGCGCGCCGTTGTCGACGCCGCAGGGCGCGGCCGAGAAGTCGACGGCGTTCGAGCGCAGCGCCGCGCGCAATGCGTCGAACTGTGCGGCGGCGAGCGGCGTCACGCGCGCGGGCGGCGCGGCGAAGGCCCATGCGCCGTTCTCCGCGGCGGCCAGATCGATGAGACCGGCGCCGCATTCCTGCACGAGGCGCCCGGGCGTCTTCGGCGTGCGGCCGCTTTCGAGAAACGCATGCGCCGTGCCGAGCGTCGGATGGCCTGCGAAGGGCAGTTCGCCCTTGGTCGTGAAGATGCGCACGCGGTAGTCGGCGCGCGCGTCGGTCGGGGCGAGCAGGAAGCTGGTTTCCGAGAGATTGGTCCAGCGCGCGATGGCCTGCATCTCGTCGCCGCTCAAACCGTCGGCGTCGAACACCACGGCGAGCGGGTTGCCCTTGAAGGGTACCGACGTGAAGACGTCGACCTGTTTGAAGCGGACGCTGGGCTGGGTCATGGCGGGACGATCATGGAAGGGGTAAGGCGCGACGCAAGAGGCGCGCCAGGTTGCGCGAACGCACAACAGAAAATGCAGTAACGTGCGCGGACCCCGATGCAGGTCCGCGCGCACTGGCAAAGGTCGCTAGTGTTGTTTACTCGACTTCGGCGATCAGCTCGATCTCGACGCATGCGCCAAGCGGAATCTGCGCGACGCCGAAGGCCGAGCGCGCGTGCTTGCCCTTTTCGCCGAACACATCGGCGATCAGCTCCGAAGCGCCGTTCGTGACGACGTGCTGTTCCGTGAAGGTGAGCGTCGAGTTCACGAGGCTCATGAGCTTGACCACGCGCTTGACCTTGTTGAGGTCGCCCGTGTGGGCGTGCAGCGTGGCGAGCAGGTCGATCGCGATCGAGCGCGCGGCGGCCTTGCCTTCCTCGGTCGTGAGCGACTCGCCGAGCTTGCCGGCCCACACCTTGCCGTCCTTCTTGGCGATGTGACCCGACAGGTACACCGTGTTGCCGCTCTGGGCGCTCATCACGTAGGCCGCGGCGGGCGCGCCTGCCTGGGGCAGGGTGATGCCGAGCTGTTCGAGACGGTCGTAGATGTTGATGTCAGCCATGATCAGGATTCCTCGTTCGGGTGTTGAGTCGGAAAGAGCCTGGCGCTGCGCCAGGCCTTCGCCGGGCTTGCGTCAGGCGTGCGCGCGGATCAGGGCCGCGAGCTTCGCGACGCCTTCTTCGATCTTCGCGGGCGGCACCGTGACGAACGACAGGCGCAGCTTGTTGTGTTGCGGCTCGTCGGCGAAGAACGGCGCGCCGGGCACGAAGGCCACGTTCTGCGCGACGGCTTCGGCCAGCAGCTTCATGCTGTCGATGTTCGAGGGCAGCGTCACCCAGATGAACATGCCGCCTTCGGGGCGGTTCCAGCTCACGCCTTCGGGCATGTTGCGCTTGAGCGAGTCGAGCATCGCCTCGCACTGGTCGCGATAGAGCGCGCGCACCTTCGGGATGTGCGTGTCGAGGAAGCCGTCCTTCACCACCTCGTAGACGATGCGCTGCGTGAAGCTCGGCGTGTGCAGATCGGTGGCCTGCTTGGCCTGCACCAGTTTGAAGTGCAGGTCTTCGGGCGCAATGATGTAGCCCACGCGCAGGCCCGGGGCCAGGATCTTCGAGAACGAACCCAGATGCACGACATGCTCGGGCGCGAGCGAATGCACCGTCGGCAGCGGCTCGCCCGCGTAGAGGAGCGCGCCGTAGGGGTCGTCTTCGATCACGGGGAACGGCGAGTGCTTCGCGAATTCCGCGAGTGCCCGGCGGCGTTCGAGCGGCAGGCGGCGGCCCGTGGGGTTCTGGAAGTTCGGGATCGCGTAGAGCAGGCGCGCGCCGGCCGTGAGTTCGGGCGTCAGGCCTTCGGGCACTAGGCCTTTTTCGTCGGTCGGGACCTGGACGTACTTCGGCTCGTAAAGCGAGAACGACTGCAGCGCGCCGAGGTAGGTGGGCGTTTCCACGAGCACGGGGCTATTGGGGCAGACCAGCACCTTGCCGATCAGGTCGAGCGCCTGCTGCGAACCCGTGGTGATGAGCACCTGCGAGGGACGCACCGTCACGCCGCCCACCGAGTGGCGCGCGGCAATCCATTCGCGCAGCGGCATATAGCCTTCGGTCGCGCTGTACTGGAGGGCGCCCGAGGGGTCGTCGCGCAGGATGCGGTCGGCGGCGGCGCGCATTTCCTCGGCCGGGAAGCTGGCCGGCGCGGGCAGGCCGCCCGCGAACGAAATGACTTCGGGACGCTCGGTGACCTTCAGGATTTCGCGAATCGCCGAGCTGGTCAGCTTGATTGCACGCTCGGACAGTTGCCACGCGGGCGCGGCCTTGAGATCGCTCTGGTCCATGGGGTCTCCTTGTTGGGGTGAGGCGAGTGACTGTTCAGCGGCGGCATGGGGCGCGATCGCGCGCCGCCGGATGCCGCCGAAAACCTTGAATTATGACGTGAAACCGGCTCATGCGCGCGCGGGCGCCGGGGCCGTGCCGATCGCCGCGCGGCGACCGAGTACGACTGTGGCGATCACCGCGGCCGCGTAGAGCCACGCCGAGGGCGCGACCTGCTCGCCGAAAAAGAGCGCCGAGAACGCCATCGTGAAGAAAATCTGCAGCAGCTGCACCTGGCCCACGCGCGCCGTACCGCCCATGGCGAGCCCCGCGTACCACGCGAAAAAGCCGATGAACTGCGAAAACAGCGTGACGTAGCCGAAGGCGAGCCAGGTCTTGAGCGCGACGGGGCCCGGGTGCGCCACGTGATGCGCCCATGCGAGCCAGCCTACCGGCAGCACGAGGAACGGCGCCGAGAGCACGAGCGCCCAGCAGATCACCTGCCAGCCACCCAGTTGACGCGCGAGGCGCGCGCCTTCGGCGTAGCCGAGCGCGCCGATGCCGACTGCGATGAGCATCCACGCGTCGCCTGCATGCAGCGAGCCGCCGCCCGCCTGGAGCGCGAACGCGACCACGAGCGCGCTGCCGATCAGCGCGCTGGCCCAGAACGCCTTCGAGGGCCGCTCGTGCGAGAGCCACGCCGCGTAGATCGCCACGGCGAGCGGCTGCAGGCCGTTGACGATGGCGCCGTGCGAGGCCGGCACGGTCTTCATCGCGAAGGCGGAAAAGACCGGAAACGCGACGATCACGCCAAGCGACACCACGGCGAGGCTCTTGACCTGCGGCCAGGTGGGCCATGTCTCGCGACGGATGGCGAGCAGCAGCGCGGCCGGCACGGCGGCGGCGAGTGCGCGGCCGAGGCCGTTCAGAAGCGGGTGGAATTCGGCGACGACGATGCGCGTCATCGGCAGCGTGAGGCTAAAGATCATGACGCCGACGAGGCCGAGCAGCATGCCTTGGGTTTCGCGTGCTTTCATGCGGGACTTTGCGCTCGACGGATCAGCGTGCCGGCGCGCCGAGCGTGCGCGGACCGGACGGGGTTTCGAACTGCGCGACGAGCGCGGGCGAGAGGGCTTCCTCCACGGCGATCAGGTGCGCCGCGCCGAGCCACTGCAACTGCTCGCGCGCCGCCTGCGCCTCTGGGTGAAACCCGGTGAGCGAGGTGAGCGCGATGCCGGTGTCGGCCAGCACCTGCGACGGATGATGCGCCGTGTCCCACTGGATCAGCGAGGGCAGAATGCCGTCGCCCGCGCCTTGCCAGAACGGGAAGGCGCCGTTTTCCGGAACGGTGAGCTGCCACGAGAAGTCGCCGCGCGTCATCGGCACGAGCGCGGGAATGCGCTGGGGATACTGCTCGCGCCAGCGTGCGAGGCTCTTCGGCGGATCGACGCGCGCGACCCAATGCGACAGGTACGGGCCCTGTTCGAGGCGCGCCAGTACGGCGGGGTCGTCGAGCGCGAAGAGGCGCGCGCGGGCGTTCGCGTCACTTTTCGCCGCCGGATCGATCGCGATGACTTCCAGATACGCACCGCCCCACAGCCCGAGCAGACGGTTGTGCGTGCGCATGAGCGGGTGAGCGCCGCCGCCCGCGGGCGCGGCGCCGAGCGCGTCGCTCACGTACTGCACGCCTTCTTCCAGCGTGCGCGCGGCAACGACGAGGTGATCGAGGCGAAGCGGCGAGGCGTTCATGGGCGGTCGAGCGGAGCCAAAAATACGGAGGGGCCGGAGAGAAGGGGGACAGGAGCCTGCGCCTGGACAGTGTGCCGACGCCGCTACCGAATCCTTACCGGTACGCATGCGATCAAATGTACCGGTATGGTGGCAGACAGTAACGGTACAATCGGCCCGATAGTGCTCTGTACAGTTCGAGTTCAGGGAGTCCTCATGTCCTCCGTACCGCTAGACCAGATTCCCGCCCCGCACGACGCGGCCACGCTCACGCTCGTCGACCAGCTCGTGCAGTGGGGCCGCCGCCGCATCGAGGAGCGCGTGTTCCGGCCCGGCATGCGCATGCCGTCCATCCGCAAGCTCGCGCTCGACAAGGGCGTCTCGCGCTTCACCGTGGTCGAGGCGTACGAGCGTCTGGTCGCGCAGGGCTACCTCGACTCGCGGCGCGGTTCCGGTTTCTATGTGCGCGAGCGGCTGGCGCTCGTGGCCGGCGGCGAACGCCAGCCGCTGACCGCGGGCGTCCCGGCGCGCGCCGACGCGGTTGCTGCCCCCGCGCCGCCCACCATCGACGTGGTCTGGCTGCTGCGCAACATGCTTCACACATCCACGCGGCCGGAAAAAGGGCCGGGTTTGGGCTATCTGCCCGCGCGCTGGCTGGATGGCGAGCTGCTGACCGGCGCGATGCGCTCGCTTGGCCGCCAGAGCGGCACGCAACTGCTGGGCTTCGGCTCACCGCAAGGCTTCCTGCCGCTGCGCCAGCAACTCCAGACGCGCATGGCGGAACTCGAGATCGGCGCGACGCCCGACCAGATCGTGCTCGTCTCCGGCATCACCCAGGCGATCGACCTGCTCGCACGCATCTACGTGCAGCCCGGCGACACGGTGATCGTGGGCGACCCCGCGTGGTTCCAGATGTTCGGGCGCTTCGCCTCGCAGGGCGCGCGGCTCGTCGGCATGCCGTACACGCCAGACGGGCCGGACCTCGACGCGCTCGAAGCGCTGGTCGAGACCTGGCGGCCGAAAATGCTCGTCATCAATTCGGTGCTGCAAAATCCCACGGGCACCTCGCTTACCGCCGCGCAGGCGTTCCGCATTCTGCGGCTTGCCGAACAGTACGATTTCATCGTCGTCGAAGACGATATCTACGGCGACCTCTGCCCGGCCGGCTATCCGGCCACGCGCCTCGCGAGCCTCGACCAGCTTCGCCGCGTGATCTATCTCGGCAGCTTTTCGAAGACGCTCGCACCGAACCTGCGCGTGGGCTATATCGCGAGCGCGCTCGACGTGACCCAGGCGGTGGCGGACCAGAAAATGCTCGTCGGCATGACGAGCCCGGAACTCAATGAGCGTGTGCTGTACCGCGTGCTCACGGAGGGTCACTACCGGCGTCACGTGGAGCGCCTGCGTGCACGGCTGGACGGCGTGCGCGACAAGGCGGAGCGCATGCTGGAGCGCGCCGGCCTGCGCCTTTTTGCGGCGCCGGGCGCCGGCATGTTCCTGTGGGCGGACACGGGCGTCGACGCGGATGCGCTCACCGCGGCGGGCCACGAAGCGGGGTTCCTCCTCGCGCCGGGGAGCCTGTTCTCGCCGCACCAGTCGCCGACCACGTGGATGCGCTTCAACATCGCCAACTGCGGCGACCCGGCGCTGCCCGCGTTCCTCGCCGACTACCTCGAAGGCGTGGGCCGGCGGGGCGGCTCTTGAAAACGGTGCCGTCTGTCCCCAACTGGGCGGGCGCGTCGCGATGCGAATTGCCGAGAACTCGCGGCCATAAATTTGTCAGACTAGAACTGCAACGTAAGAGGACTCGACCATGGCACAAGAAACCATGAGCTTCCAGGCAGAAGTGAAACAGCTTCTGCACCTGATGATCCATTCGCTGTACAGCAACAAGGAAATCTTCCTGCGCGAACTCATCTCGAACGCATCGGACGCGGCGGACAAGCTGCGCTTCGAGGCGATCGCGAACAGCGCGCTCTATGAGAACGATCCGAATCTGCGCATTCGCGTGGGCTTCGATAAGGAAGCGCGCACCATCACGATCGACGACAACGGCATCGGCATGAGCCATGACGAAGCCGTGTCGAACCTCGGGACGATCGCGCGCTCGGGTACGAAGGAATTCTTCGGCAAGCTCTCGGGCGACCAGCAGAAGGACGCGGCGCTGATCGGCCAGTTCGGCGTGGGCTTCTATTCGGGCTTCATCGTCGCGGACAAGATCACCGTGGAAAGCCGCCGCGCGGGCCTGACGGCGGCCGAAGGCGTGCGCTGGACGAGCGCGGGCGAGGGCGAGTTCGCCGTCGAGGCGATCGAGCGCGCGCAGCGCGGCACGACGATTACGCTGCATCTGCGCGAAGGCGAGGACGAGCTGCTTTCCGCATGGAAGATCAAGTCGATCATCCAGAAGTATTCGGATCACGTCGGTCTGCCCATCGAGATGAAGAAGGAAGAATGGGACGCCGAAAAGAGCGAGATGGTCACGAAGGACGAGTACGAGACCATCAACCAGGCGAGCGCGCTGTGGACGCGTTCGAAGAGCGAGATCAGCGACGAGCAGTATCAGCAGTTCTATCAGCACCTCGCGCACGACCACCAGAACCCGCTCGCGTGGACGCATAACCGCGTGGAAGGCCGCAGCGAATATACGCAGCTCCTTTACGTGCCGTCGCATGCGCCGTTCGACCTGTGGAATCGCGATCACAAGAGCGGTCTGAAGCTCTACGTGAAGCGCGTGTTCATCATGGACGACGCCGAGCAGCTGCTCCCGAACTATCTGCGCTTCGTGAAGGGCGTAGTCGATTCGAGCGATCTGCCGCTCAACGTCTCGCGCGAAATCCTGCAGGAAAGCCGCGACGTCAAGGCGATTCGCGACGGCGTGACCAAGCGCGTGCTCTCGATGCTCGAAGAGATGGCGAGCGCTGTTACGGACGCCGAAGCAAGCGAAGAGGACAAGGCGAAGTACGCCACATTCTGGGCCGAGTTCGGCCAGGTGCTCAAGGAAGGCATCGGCGAGGATCACGCCAATCGCGAGCGCGTAGCGAAGCTCGCGCGTTTCGCGTCCACGCACAACGACACGAACGAGCAGACCGTCACGCTCGCCGACTACGTGGCGCGCATGAAGCCCGAGCAGACGAAGATCTACTACGTCACGGCGGATACGTGGCAAGCCGCGAAGAACAGCCCGCACCTCGAAGTGTTCCGCAAGAAGGGCGTGGAAGTGCTGCTCCTCACGGACCGTGTGGACGAGTGGATGCTGTCGTTCCTGAACGAGTTCGACGGCAAGCCGCTCGCGAGCGTGGCGCGCGGCGACCTCGACCTCGGCGTGCTCAACGACGAGGAAAAGCAGCAGCAGGAGAAGGTGAGCGAAGAGTTGAAGCCGCTCGTCGAGCACATGAAGGAAGCGCTCAAGGACAAGGCCAAGGACGTCCGTCTCACCTTCCGCCTGACCGATTCGCCCTCGTGCCTCGTGGCCGACGAAGGCGACATGAGCGGCTATCTGCAGCGCATGCTGAAGGCGGCGGGACAAAATGCGCCGCAGATGCAGCCGATCCTCGAAGTGAACCCGGAGCATCCGCTCGTGAAGGCGCTGCGCACCGATAGCGCGGACTTCGGCGACTGGTGCAATCTGCTGTTCGATCAGGCGTTGCTGGCGGAAGGCGGCGCGCTGGAAGATCCGGCCAGCTTCGTCAAGCGTACGAACGCGTTGCTGATTGCCCGCGCTGGCTAAAGCGCGCGGCTTTGCGTGAGCGAAACCCCTTGCGGCTACTGGCTGCAAGGGGTTTTTCTTTGGCTCTTCGCGAATTTTAGTTGAGGATGGACAATTCTTGCCGCTGTTGGCAATCAATTGTCAGTCGACCGTCCTGCATAGGTCGTTGACAATGCAGGTAGCGAGTCTTGTGGGACGATCCGATCGCCATGGCCATGCAAATAGATGTCCGAGTTTCGGCGTACGCGATGGGCGAGCGCTATCAGGTGGATGCCAGTGCCCGGCTCTCAGCTCACCGCCGGATCGCTTGCCGCATTGTTCTTGCGCGAGACCTCGCGCGACTGGGTGCGCCTCTTTTTACTGGCGCTGCTGCGGCGGAAGCGGTAGATCGCGTCCCGGTTTGCACGACGAGGTAGTGAGGGGTCCGGCGGTCCAGCAGCGCTGTCGTCATACAAAGAATCCGGGAAGGTTGTTCGAAAAGCCGCCTGTAACTTACCTCATAGACCTCCAGACCTGAAATCTTGCGTCACATACGCTTAGTACTCGGCGATGGACTTATTAACCAGTGCTTCCCTCATCGTCGCTTAGGCCCCTACGACCGAGGGATTGGAAATTCATGAAAGTTGGGAAGATGAAAAAACATATCGCGAGCTGCGTCCTGACGCTCGGGGCCTTGCTTTTGCTATCGCCGGGATTGGCGAACGCGCAACTTGACGATGGGTATATAGAGCGACTCTTTTTGGACCAGTTTCACGTCGGCGTCGGCGAGCGTGCGATTGCTTTCGGGGGCAAGTCCGATCATCCGTATACGGTCACCGTGTTTGGCGCGGGGGTGCTCTATCTCGATGGCTACGATCATGACAAGAACCGCATATGGCGTTCCGCGCCGTTGCCACTCGGGGAATGTTATGCGGCAGGCCGGCTCGGCGATATGAGAATTTCGGCGCTGTCGGACGACAGGCTACTCCTCAGTGCGCCCTGTGCCGGGGCGAGCTCATTCTATATCCGGCTTCCCAGCGGTCTTATGCTTTCGTTCTCCGCGACGACGCCCGGCGAGGTCACGGTCTGGCCGGCCGGCGAGGAGCCGTCTGCCGATACGGCGGTGCTGGAAGCGGCATTGCGGGCCGTGTGGCAGGGTTCGCCCTTCAATCAGAACTTCGCCGGCAGCCCTCCGTCTGCATTCCATTTCCACACCGCGCCCCGCCCCTCGCCCACGGAATGGGCCGATACGATTGAACGGGCGCGCGCGCTGTTCCGCCAGCCAGGGCAACGCGCGAGCGCGGCAAATGTCCTGGAGCCCTTGCTGACTCGCAGCGACTGGCGCAACGCGGGGCTCGATACCGGGCAGCTCAACGACGCGGCTTACTTCCTGTCGTCCGGCGACCGTTGTGACGGCCAGTTCGAAGCCGTCAACATGCTGCAGGACATTCTGCGGCGCGAGCCCGCCCGGACAGTGGCGCATCTCAATCTAGGCGACATTTATGCGCAAACCGGGCCGCAGGTTTGCCGCGAACGATTCTACCAACATGCCTCGCAATACGGGCAAGAGGAATATCGTCTGTACTGTTCGGCCTTGGGTCCGGCAAAAGTGCCGCGGGTCACGGCGGCTCGATTGAGCAAGGCCCTGGGCAGCGAAAAGCTCAATGAACAGGTTTGTCATCCTCACTATGGACTGTTTCGCGCCATAGCGGCACGGGATGCCGGCGCGTTTGCCCAGGCGTTGGCGGATCCGGACATCGACGTGAACGAGCTGAATCCCGCTGGCGTCACGGCCGTGCTGGCGGCGCTGCAAGCCAGGCAGGGCGAGTTTGCGCGCCAGTTGATTGCGCGCGGCGCGGACCCGAACACAGCGCTCGGCGACGGAGTCGCACCGCCGCTGGTGCGGGCCATCTATAACAACGATGCAGAGACGGTACAGGTGCTGCTCAAGGCCGGTGCGGAGACGGAATATTTTGGCAGCAATCGAAGCGTTAATCCGTTTCCGCTGGCCGCAAGTCTCTCCTCCTGGACTCCCGAGGCTGCCGCCGCAAAAATGGCAATCCTTCGCACTTTGCTGGCGACGCATCCCGCGTTGATCAGCCAGGTGGATGACGAAGGCGACAATGCGCTCTATCGTGCGGCGGGAGCGTTGAGCAAATTTGGTGGGGATGAGGTCATAGATCTCCTGTCGAAAGCAGGCGTGGCGGTCAATCAGCCGAACAAATACGGCCGGACTCCGATCTTCGCTGTGGCGCCGTTCAAAGACAACAATGCGGCAGAAAAGCTAATGCAATTGCTGGCAATCGGGGCAAATCCGAACCAGCAGAATGCGGGAGGAGAAACGCCTTTGATCTATCTGTTCGACTGGTCAGGGGCGGTCCCGAGCGTGCAGGCGGCGATGGTTGAGGTGCTGTTGGATCATGGCGCGAACCCGAATCTGACGGCGGCCGACATTGATCGAACCACCGCCCTGACCCGATCCGCGCTGATGGCGAATCCGGAGGCGGTCGCCACGCTTCTTGCACATGGTGCCCGTGTCCCCGCCGCGAGCCCAAATTGGCCGCCCCTGCCGGCGCGCGTTCATGAGCGTGGCGACATTGCGGCGCGTTGCGGCTGCGACGCCGGATCGGCCGCACGGTACCGGCGTGTGGAGGCCTTGCTGCAGGCTGCGGACAAGCCCGAGTTGGTCAAATAGGGTAGCCAGAATCTGGACAGTGGAGCCATACAGTCGCGGTGGATCGCGCTTCGGAAACCGACGACGGCGCTCTTGTACGTCGCCTGGCGCTGGCCGGACATGGCACTGTGCACAAGACCATCTGGGATGCCGCTGCCGACTTGCGCTACGGTCCACTCAAGATCTTGATGCCCGACTATATCGTTCCCGAAGACGGCGTATATGGGGTTCTACATCGCACGCTATGCGGTTCCACGGGTACGCCAGCTAATCGATTTTTTGGTCGGGGGCCTTGCACAAGCAGGTGGGGAACTTGTGGCATGGCTTGATTGGTTTAAGTGCACTTCGGCGCAGCCCTGAGAGCACACGCATGTCGCTTTGCTAGCCTTCTGTGGGTGGCGGGGAATCTCGGGAGCGTACGGCGCGTGATTTTATCGCGCGACAAACACCGCCGCCCGTCATCGCTTGTCCGCCGCGCTTGCAGCGAACTGAAATCCTCGCAGCCTATAATGCGCGCCATGCCTCTTCGATTCGATGCCGCTAACGCGCACTGGCGCGTCACGCCCTTGCCCGCCTTGAGCGCCGACCAGAAGGACTGGCTCACGCGCGGCGGTTCGCTCACGGCGCATTTGCGCACGCTCGGCCGCGTCGTGGTGCGGGTCACGCGCGAAGCCGTCGACATGCCCTGGTCCGATGAATGTGCCGCGCTCGGTCTGGCGCCGCGCGAGCGCGCGTGGGTGCGCGAGATCGTGCTCGAAGTCGATGGTGTGCCGTTCGTCGCCGCGCACAGCGTGACGCCACTCGCCGCGAGTCAAGGCGTGTGGAAGGCCATGCGCCGCTTGCGTACGCGGCCGCTCGCGGAACTTCTCTATAGCGATAGCGGTGTGGCGCGCTCCGCGCTCGTGAGCCGGCGCGTAAGCGCGCGGCATCCGCTCTATACACTCGCGGCGCGCGAGCTCATGCTCGAGGCGAAGCACACACCGCATGCGTTCGTCGCGCGCCGCTCGGTATTCGAGCGCGCAGGCGCGCCGCTGCTCGTGACCGAATGCATGCTGCCCGCGCTGTGGTCGCGCCTCGCAAGCGGACCTTTGGCGCAAGAAGCCGGCGTGCATCTCGGACGCGAACGCGGCCCGCTCGATCACACCGCCTCGCGCGCGCATCACGCGCCGCGTTGAACGTGCCGCATTCGTTGCCATGACCTTCAAGCGCTGCTTCGATCCCGTCGTCGATGCACGCACGCGTGTGCTCATCCTCGGCAGCTTGCCTGGCGAGGCGTCGCTCGCGCATCAGCAGTATTACGCGCATAAGCAGAACAAGTTCTGGCATTTGATCGGCGATGTGATTGGCGAAGCGCTGCCGGGCATGAACTACGAAGCGCGACTGCAAGCGCTGCTCGAGCATCGCGTGGGGCTGTGGGACGTCATTGCGCAAGCGAAACGCGAAGGCAGTCTCGATAGCCGCATTCGCGACCACGCGGCGAACGATCTCGTGGCACTGATCGCCACGTTGCCCAATCTGGCGTGTATTGCGTTCAACGGCGGGACGGCTGCGAAGATCGGCACGCAGGCGCTGGCGGTGAGCCGCGTATCGCTCGATCTCGTCAAGCTACCGTCGAGCAGCCCGGCGTATGCGGCCGTGCCTTATGCGGGAAAGTTGCGCGAGTGGGAGAAGCTGCGCCAGTGGGTTTCGCCGTGACCGCTGCGCCTGTCAATACACGGCAAAAGTGCGCGGCCGGATAGTCGCTCCAGCCGCGCCGTCGAAGCGTTACTTCTGCAATTCGGGCGCCGTTGCGAGCGCCGACTGCAACCTGGTCACCGCATCGGCCGTTGCAAGCTGGCCAGCCAGGCTGAAGTTGCGCTTGAACTCACTAAACTCCGCGTGGCCGGTTCCCGTCACGTCCGTTGTGGTCACGGTCTGGCCGCTCGGGTCCGTGACGGTGCAGGCAAGCGTGACCGAGAAATCCGTGGGCGGCCAGGTGAGAAGGCTAGGGGACGACGACGTCGTCTTGATCGTCGGCGTGATCACGTAGTCGAGATGCTTGGCCTGAATCGTTGCCGCATCCGGTGCGCTTTTGAGCTTGGTCACGTTCTTGAACACGTGACCGAGTCCAACGTACATCGGCAGTTCGAGGTCGTGGTACGGGTGATAGCTCACCTTGTCGCCGCCGCCGCCGGGCGTGATCACTTCCTTCGACAACTCGTCGTCCGTAATGACGAGACCCACGGACTTGTCGAGCGGTTGCGTCGAGAGCGTCGGAATCTTGCTTGCGTCGCCGGTCAGCGAAATTTCGTGCGCACAGCCTGAAAGTGCGGCGACCACGCTTGCCGCTGCGATCATTCGAATCATTGTCATGGTGTTCGTTCCCCGTTGTAGGCTGGTTGAGTTATTGGATTGCCTGAATGAAGGCAGGGTCGGCGTAGAGTTCGCCGAGCAACTTCTGCACGGCGAGCGGATATTCTTCGCGCGCCTTCGGTACTGCGATCATGGCCGCGAACGCCGAATCCCATTGCGTGTGCGCGGATTTCACCTGGTCATAACGCACGCTGCCCGATCGCATCACGATGAAGCGTGCCGACAGTCGTGCAGCGCCGGTTGCAACGCCGACGTCGATGTCGTTTTCCAGTAGCGTCGCCTTGATCTCGACATCGCTTTCCGGAGAAAGCTTGCCGGCCATCTGCAATTCCTTCGTCATTGCATCGGCAAGATAGGCGCCGAATGAATTGCCGGCCGGCGACTTCAAGCTATTTGCACGCAAGGGAACCGGATACGGATTTTTTGCGTCTGCCTGGGAATCGAATGCGCCGACTTTCGCGTGCGCTGCGGTCACGTTCTTGAGCGACTGGATATTGTCGACGTCGGGAGAGTACGGCGGAGCGACCACAGCACATGCGGCCAGAAACAGGAGCGGCGTGATCACGCCGATGGTTCGCACGGTGTTGAACATATTTGTTTTACCTTGTGATTGCGGAACTCTGCTGCCTCGGAGACTTTCGGTCTTGTGCGCCGGATCAGTTTTGGTCTCCTGGAGGAATATCGGCGCTGAATTGCGAATCTTGAGTCTGCGAGACTGCGCACCGATGCGCCTATGAGTGCTGGCGCACGCAAACATAAGCGCGCTGCAAACTCGCCCCGCTAGCATCGTTCCGCAGCACGCTGCGGCGCGCGCTGATCCCGTCGGGACACGGGACCATAACGAACAAGAAACGTCTGCCCCTGATCATTTTGCCCATGACGCACATGCCAGGCGCCTGCCCAGGCGACAGTCACTGACTCGCGCAGCGCGTGGGCCAGGCGCTCGAAGTGCCTGCGAAATCAGGCCCGAAGCGCCGCGAATGCTATGCTCTCGGTCGCCTGAGCAAATGCACCTGCATTTGCGCCCCCACAGCAAGCGATTTTCTACATGACGACTCTCATCAAGCGCGCCTCAGCCGAGGCCCGCGCATTCAAGCAAACCGGCAACGCGACGCAATCGGGCGACACCGCGAGCAAGACCGCAAAGGTCACGAAGCGCCCGCGCCGCGCCGCTGCCGCCGCTGCCGCCGAAGAACTCGACAACGCCCCGGTCATCGAAACGCCGCGCAAGCCGCGTTTCGCGCCGGTCACGTTCTCGGAAGAGAACGGCGTGCGCTATCTGCACTTCGGCACGGAGTGGGTGCAGGGCGCGATGCGTCTGGCGAAGCCGCTGCACATCGAACTGGAATATGCGCAGCAGATGATGGCCTGGCTGCTGTTCCTGGCCACGCCCGAGCGCATCGTGCAACTGGGTCTGGGCGCCGCCGCGCTCACCAAGTTCGCGCACCGCTATCTGCGTCCCGCGAAGGTCGAGGCGATCGAACTGAATCCGGCGGTCGTGGTGGCCGCGCGCACGATGTTCGATCTGCCGTACGACGACGCGCGCCTCACCGTGCGCGAACTCGACGCGTGGGACTTCGTGCAGGATCGCGCCAATCACGGCACCATCGGCGCGTTGCAGATCGACGTGTACGATGCGACCGCGCGCGGCCCGGTACTCGACAGCGTGGCGTTCTACCGCGCCGTGCGTGCCTGCCTGACCAATGCGGGCGTCGCGACCATCAACCTGTTCGGCGACCACCCGAGCTTCGTGCGCAACATGAAGCGCCTGAACGAAGCCTTCGAGGGCCGCGTGATCGCGCTGCCCGAAGTGCACGAAGGCAATCGCGTGGCGCTCGCGTTCTCGGGCCCGGCGCTCGAAGTCACCTTCGATGCGCTCGAAAAGCGCGCGCGTCTGCTCGAAAGCAAGCTCGGCCTGCCGGCGCACCAGTGGGTCAAGGCGCTGCGCGAATCGAGCGGCCAGCACGGCGCAACGTTCTCGATCTGATCCGCGCGAACGGCGGCAACGCCGTTGCGGCACGGAAGACCGGCTTCAGGGGCATCCCTGGGCCGGTTTTTTTTCGCCTGCATAGCGCATTTCCGGCCAATTATCAGGACGCGGCTCAAGCCGTTGGCTCTTGACAACGTCCTCGGAATTGGGGTCCGCCCTGCTTGACCGTGCGGCGTGGCCTCGATACTCTTTTCTGCGCTTTCGGGGACCTTGCGGACCATCCGTCCGTGAGGCCATCGGCCGCCTCACGCCGGGCGGCGGACCGCAGACAAAGCAAGGCCGCATAACTACATAAGCAACGAGGAGACGTCATGGCTCACGACGCCGACGCCGGAAAACCAAGCAAGCATTGGCTGTGGCTTTTGCTGCTGCCCTGGATCGCCATGGTCTGGGTGCCGTCTTACAACAGAATCGAGCCCACTCTGTGGGACTTCCCGTTTTTCTACTGGTATCAGCTTCTCTGGGTGCTGATCAGCGCAGTCATTACCGCGCTCGTCTACTTCAAGACGAAGACCCGCAAGGGCGATGAAGGGGGCGCGCAATGAACGTCACAGCAACGATTGTCTTTATTCTGTTTTTCCTCGGCGTCACGGTGCTCGGCTTCGTCGCCGCGCACTGGCGCAAGGGCGACCTCGCGCACCTCGAAGAGTGGGGCCTCGGCGGCCGCCGTTTCGGCACGATCGTCACCTGGTTCCTGCTCGGCGGGGACCTCTACACCGCGTACACCTTTATTGCCGTGCCGGCGCTCGTGTTCGGTGCGGGCGCAACGGGTTTCTTCGCGCTGCCGTACACGATCCTGATCTATCCGTTCGCGTTCGTCGTGTTCCCGAAGCTCTGGGCCGTCGCGAAGCGCCATCAATACGTCACCTCGGCCGACTTCGTGAGCGCGCGCTATGGCAGCCGCATGCTCGCGCTCGCCATCGCCGTGACGGGCATCGTCGCGACCATGCCGTATATCGCGCTGCAGCTGGTGGGTATCGAAGTGGTGATCGGCGCGCTCGGCTTCGACACGACGGGCTTTGTCGGCGACCTGCCGCTCATCATCGCGTTCGCGATTCTCGCCGCGTACACGTACACGTCGGGCCTGCGCGCGCCGGCCATGATCGCCGTGGTGAAGGACGTCCTCATCTACATCACGATCATCGTCGCGATCATCGTGATTCCCGCGCAGATGGGCGGCTTCGGCCACATCTTCGGCGCGGTGCCGCCGGCCAAGCTGTTGCTCAAGTCGCCGGACGCCACGAGTCTGAACGGCTATAGCGCCTACGCGACACTCGCGGTCGGGTCGGCGCTCGCGCTGTTCCTGTACCCGCACTCGGTCACGGCCATCCTGTCGTCGTCGTCGGGCAACACCATCCGCCGCAATATGGCGATGCTGCCGGCGTACTCGCTGGTGCTCGGTCTGCTCGCGCTGCTCGGCTACATGGCGCTCGCCGCCGGCGTGAAGGACATGCCGGAATTCGCGCCGTACTTCAAGGCCTTCGGTCCGAACTTCGCAGTGCCGGCGCTGTTCCTGCACTTCTTCCCGTCGTGGTTCGTGGGCGTGGCGTTCGCGGCCATCGGTATCGGCGCGCTGGTTCCCGCGGCGATCATGTCGATTGCGGCGGCCAACCTGTACACGCGCAACATCCACAAGGAGTTCATCAACCGCAACATGAATCACGAGCAGGAGACCAACATCGCCAAGCTGGTCTCGCTGATCGTGAAGGTCGGCGCGGTGGCGTTCATCCTGGGCCTGCCGCTCACGTACGCGATCCAGCTGCAGCTGCTCGGCGGTATCTGGATCATCCAGACGCTGCCCGCCATCGTGCTCGGTCTCTACACGCGCATGCTGGACTATCGCGGTTTGCTGATCGGGTGGGCGGCCGGCATTGCCACGGGCACGTGGATGGCGATCTCGCTGCAGTTGAAGGGCTCGATCTTCACGATCCACCTGTTCGGCATGGCGATTCCGGGCTACGCCGCGGTGTGGTCGCTGATCGTGAACCTCGTGGTCGCGATCGTCGTGTCGGCCCTCGTGCACGTGGTCGGCATGCAGAAGGGCGCGGACCGCACGCGTCCGGAAGACTATCTCGACGTTGTCGAGGGCTGATGTCCCCATGCCCGGCGCGAGCCGCGGGGCGTGGCGTTAGCGAAAATGCCCGCAACACAACAGTTGCGGGCATTTGTTTTTCTGGTGCACGATGATCGCTGATCCGGCTCACGTTCAGCCCGTGCCATGGCCTCGTCCCAAACCGAATCCCGTTCCCGATCCGGGCGCAGCGGCGCGCAACGCCTGCGGGCGCCGCGCCGCCGCTCGCGTCTCGCGCGCATGTGGCGCGCGTTGGCCTCGCCGTACTATCGCTACCGCAACGCCAAGGTGATCCACAGCGTGCGCGTGGGTCTCGCCATGCTCGCCTCGATTCTCGCCACGTCGGGCATCCATATTCCGCACGGCATCTGGGCGTCGGTCACGCTGCTCGTCGTGATCGGCGGACTGCAGCACCAGGGCAACATCCGCAAGAAGGCCGCCGAGCGCGCGCTCGGCACGCTGCTCGGCGCCGTGATCGGGCTCTCGCTTATCGCCGTGCAGGCCATTTCCGGTTCCGTGGCGCTCACCTACGTGCTGATGTCGCTCGTCGCCGCCGTGTGCGGCTACTACGCCATCGGCAAGCCCGGCTACGTCGCGCTGCTGGCCGCCATCACCATGTGCATCGTCGCGGGGCACGGCGACAACCTCATCGATACTGGCCTCTGGCGCACGCTCAACGTGATCCTCGGCATCGTCATCGCGCTCGTGTTTTCGTTTGCCTTGCCGCTGCACGCGACGTATTCGTGGCGCTACAGCCTCGCCGACAATCTGCGCGACTGCGCGCGCGTCTATGCGCAGGTGGCGAACGGCGTGCACGTCGACGCCGACGAGCAGGTGCAGACCTTCATGCGCCTGAACGCACGGCTCGTGCAACTGCGCGCGCTGATGCCCTCGGTCGCCAAGGAGATCGACGTGCCGCTCGCCCGGCTCGAACAGGTGCAGCGCCTGCATCGGTCGCTGCTGAGCGCGCTGGAGATGCTCTGTACGGGCACGGGCAGCTACGAGCAGGCGCTCGTGCGCGTGGCGTTCGCCGAGCGCAGCGAGACCGTGCGCCGTGCGCTGCTCGCCACGGCGCGGGCGCTGCGTTTTGGCGGCGGGCGTCACCCCGAGGCGGCGCAGCAGGCGCTGCGCACGGTTGGGGCACGGGGAGAGGGCAGTGGCGGGGGCGACGGCGTGGCCGAGTCCGACCAGGAAAGCACGCAGGCTCAGCCGCAGGGCTGCCCCGAGCCGCAGATGCAGGGACCCTACTGGCTGAGCCTGCGTGTGGAGGAGCAGGTGGAGCGCCTGCGTGCGCTCCTGCTCGAGACCGAGCCGCGCTGGAACATCGAGCGCGCCGCGACGCACCGCATGGTGTGACGCCGGGCGCGCTTCTCCGGTCGTGCCGGCGGACGATCAGGCGGGCTGCTCGTGCGGTGCCGAGACCATCCACGGCACGCCGAACTTGTCGGTCAGCATGCCGAAGCCGGGCGACCAGAAGGTCTTCTGGAACGGCATCGTGACCGTACCGCCTTTGGCGAGCGCGTTGAAGTAGCGTTCGGCCGTGGCGAGGTCGGACCCGGTCAGCGAGACGCCGAAGCCGAGGAACTTGTCGTTCTGCGTCATGCAGCCGCCGTCGGACACCATGATCTGCGCATCGCCGATCTGGAGCGTCGCGTGCATGATCTTTTCAGCGAATTCGGGCGGCATGGGGCGCGCGGGGTCCGGCGGCGCTTCCTTGAAGCGCATCTTCATCACTTCCTTCGCGCCGAGCGCTTCGCCATAGAACGCGATCGCTTCATCGCAGTTGCCGGGGTAAAAGAGATAGGGCTGGATTTGCATCGTCGGTTTCCTTGCGGACGGGACGTTGGCCGGCCTTGATCGTGCGATTCCGTGCGAGGGTGTGCACGGGGCCGGATCGCGCGGCGGGTTGCGCCGCTGCCCTGATTCTAGGCGCGCGCGATGACGTGACCGAGCGGTGTGTCGTCAGGGTTTGCGAGCGTGCAGACGGGAACGGTCGTTGCAGTCCGCCCCGTAAAACAAAGGGCCGCACGTGCTCCCTGTGCGGCCCTCCTCGGTCATCGATACGGCAATGCGCGCTGCGTGGGCGCGCCGGCGCATTACTTCGCTCGCAGTTCTTCGATCATCTTTTCGAGCTTGATCGCGTCTGCGGCGAACGCGCGGATGCCTTCAGCGAGCTTTTCGGTCGCCATGGCATCGTCGTTGAGCTGGAAGCGGAACGACGACTCGTCCACGGCCACGCGCTCGATCTTCGCGTCCTTGAACGCTTCCGGCGAGAGCTTGCGCTCGACCTTCTCGTTGCTGTCGTGGAGCTTCTGCAGCAGGTCCGGGCTGATGGTGAGCAGGTCGCAGCCGGCCAGCTCGACGATCTGGCTCGTGTTGCGGAAGCTTGCGCCCATCACCTCGGTCTTGTGGCCGAACTTCTTGTAGTACGCGTAGATCTTGCGCACCGACTGCACGCCCGGGTCGTTTGCGCCGCCGTCCTTCGCGTCGTCCCAGTCGGCCCCCTTGGCCTTCTTGTACCAGTCGTAGATGCGGCCCACGAACGGCGAGATGAGCTGCGCGCCCGCTTCGGCGCACGCGGCGGCCTGCGCGAGCGAGAACAGCAGCGTCATGTTGCAGTGGATGCCGTCCTTTTGCAGCGCTTCGGCGGCGCGGATGCCTTCCCAGGTGGAGGCGAGCTTGATCAGCACGCGTTCACGGCCGATGCCGGCCTGCTTGTACAGGTCGATGAGGTGGTGCGCCTTGTCGATCGACCTTTTCGTATCGAACGAGAGGCGGGCATCGACTTCGGTCGAGACGCGGCCCGGAATGATCTTGAGGATTTCGGTGCCAAAGGCGATCAGCAGATGGTCGATGATCGACTCGAGCGACTCGCTCGCGTGATCGCGCACGGTTTTTTCGAGCAGCGGACGGTACTCGGCTTTCTGGACCGCCTTGAGGATCAGCGACGGGTTGGTCGTCGCGTCCTGCGGCTTGTACTGCACGAATTGCTGGAAGTCGCCCGTATCGGCGACGACGGTGGTGTACTGCTTGAGCTGGTCGAGTGCGGTAGTCATGTCAGGCCTTGTGGGCGCGTGCGCGCCTGCATCGGTGAGAGTGGAACGGCCGGCGCGCTTCAGGCGTGAACCCGAGGTGCGCCGGGCGGAACGAGAAAGGCGCTGCGCCTTTGCGGCACGGCCCGCGCGGATTGGGCGGGGAACCGGTTGGGGCGCATCTTGCCGCGCGTCCGGGCGCGGCTCACATCGTCATTTTATGGCGGAAACGCATGGCGTTGCGTTTCGCGCGGGCAGGGCGCATGACAAACGCGCCGCGCACACCGTGCCAGCGGCGTTGGCGGGCGCACGCGGCGGGGGCTCGCCCGCGTCAGGCGCGCCGCGCGTTGAGCACGAACTGTGTCATGACCCCCGCCACGAGCCCCCAGAACGCCGCGCCGATGGACAGCAGTGTGAGCCCGGAAGCCGTCACCATGAAGGTGATCAGTGCGGCTTCGCGCTCCCGGGGGTTCTGCATGGCGTTGGTGAGGCCGCTCATGATCGAACCGAACAGCGCGAGCGCCGCGATCGACACCACGAGCGCCTGCGGGAACGCCGCGAACAGCGCCGCGATGGTCGCGCCGAAGGTGCCGGCGATCAGATAGAAAATGCCGCACCAGACGGCCGCCATGTAGCGCTTCGTGCGATCTTCGTGTGCGTGCGGGCCGGTGCAGATCGCCGCCGTGATGGCCGCGAGGTTCACGCCGTGCGAGCCGAACGGCGCGAGCACGAGCGAGGCGATGCCCGTGGTGGCGATCAGCGGCGAGGAGGGCGCGGCCCTGTGGTCGTAGCCGTCGGCGCGCAGCACGGCGATGCCGGGCACGTTCTGCGAGGCCATCGCCACGACGAAGAGCGGAATGCCGATGCTCACCACCGCGGTGAGCGAGAACGCCGGCATCGTGAACACGGGTCTCGCCACCGCCACGCGGAAGTGGCTGAAGTCGAGCAGCCCGAGCATGGCGGCGGCGGCGATGCCGATCACGAGCGTCGCGACGATCGCGTAGCGCGGCACGAAGCGCTTCACGATCAGATAGCCGAAGAACATCGTGAGCACGAGCGGCGTCTGCACCTGCGCGGCGTGGAAGATCTCGATGCCGATCTCGAACAGGATGCCCGCGAGCAGCGCCGCCGCGATGCCCGCGGGAACGCGCTTCATGAGCGCGTCGAACCAGCCGGTGAGGCCCACGGCCGTGAGCAGCACGGCGCAGACGAGATAAGCGCCGATCGCCTCGGCATAAGGCACGTGCGGCAGCGAGCTGATGAGCAGCGCCGCGCCCGGCGTGGACCACGCGATCACGATGGGCGCGCGCAACCACAGCGACAGGCCGATGGTGGTCAAGGCCATGCCGATGGACAGCGCCCAGATCCACGAGGAGATCTGCGCGTCGGACAGATGCGCGGCCTGGCCGGCCTGAAACATCAGCACGAGCGAGCTGGTGTAGCCGGTCATCATCGCGACGAAGCCGGCCACGATCGTGGCGACCGAGGTGTCGGCGAAGGGCCGCAGCGGTCCCGGCCTGAACGCCGCTGGCAGGTCGGAGGAAGAGGGGGCGGTCATGCGGTTGGTCTCCAGATTTTGCTTAGGTATGACGGCATCGGGCGGCGCGGCCTGAAGACACCTTCAGGCACGCGCCGCCTCGAACTAGCGGAAAAGGGCGGGAGTGGTGGCGCCTATTTGCTCAGCACGCGCATGGCCGTTTCGAGCCCGGCGACGGTGAGCGGGTACATGCGGTGGCCGAGGATCTCGCGGATGATCGACACCGACTGGCGGTACTCCCATAGTCGCTCGGGCTCGGGGTTGAGCCAGGCGAAATGCGGGAACTGGTCGGCGAGGCGGCGCAGCCACACGGCGCCCGCTTCGGGGTTGTTGTACTCGACCGAGCCCCCCGGCTGCAGCACCTCGTACGGGCTCATGGTGGCGTCGCCCACGAAAATGAGCTTGTAGTCGGGTGTGAACTTGTGCAGCAGGTCCCACGTGGGCGTGCGCTCGGCGTGGCGGCGGCGGTTGTTCTTCCACAGGTGGTCGTACACGCAGTTGTGGAAGTAATAGAACTCGAGATGCTTGAACTCGGCCTTGGCAGCCGAGAACAGCTCCTCGGTGCGCTTGATGTGATCGTCCATCGAGCCGCCCACGTCGAGCAGCATCAGCACTTTCACGTTGTTGTGGCGCTCCGGCACCATCTTGAGGTCGAGCCAGCCCGCGTTCGCGGCGGTGCTGCGGATCGTGTCGCCGAGGTCGAGTTCTTCCGCCGCGCCTTCGCGCGCGAAGCGGCGCAGGCGGCGCAACGCGACCTTGATGTTGCGCGTGCCGATTTCGACCTGGTCGTCGTAGTCGCGGTACGCGCGCGCATCCCACACTTTCACGGCGCTGCGCTGGCCGCCTTCGCCGCCGATGCGGATGCCTTCGGGGTTATAGCCGCCGTGGCCGAAGGGCGACGTGCCGCCCGTGCCGATCCACTTGCTGCCGCCCTCGTGACGCTCCTTCTGTTCTTCGAACAGCTCTTTGAGGCGCTCCATGAGCTTGTCGAGGCCGCCCATCGCCTCGATCTGCGCGCGCTGTTCGGGCGTGAAGTCGCGCTCCAGCCGCTTCTTGAGCCAGTCTTCGGGGATCTCGAAGGCCAGTTCCGACTTCTTCTCGATGCCGCGAAAATACGCGCCGAACGCCTGATCGAAGCGGTCGAAGTACTGCTCGTCTTTCACGAGCGTCATGCGCGCGAGATAGTAGAAGTCGTCGAGCGAGGGCGCGATCACGCGCGCCTTGAGCGCTTCGACGAGCGTGAGGTACTCCTTCACGGAAACCGGCAGCTTCGCGTCGCGCAGCGTGTAGAAGAAGTCGATCAGCATGCGGTGTCTCCGGCTTTCGCGCGCGGTTTCCCGGTCAACGGTTGTGGCGGTTCATGTAGATGAGGCGCTCGAACAGCGTCATGTCCTGCTCGTTCTTGAGCAGCGCGCCGGCGAGCGGCGGCATGGACTTCGAGCCGTCGACCGCGCGCAGCGCCGAGGGCGGGACCTCTTCGGCGAGCAGGAGCTTGAGCCAGTCGAGCAGTTCCGAAGTAGAAGGCTTCTTCTTCAGGCCCGCGACGTTGCGCAGTTCGAAGAAGCTTTCCATGGCCGCGTTGAGCAGTTCCTTGCGGATACCCGGATAGTGCACCTCGACGATACGTTGCATCGTCGCCGGATCGGGAAAGCTGATGTAGTGAAAGAAGCAGCGGCGCAGGAAAGCGTCGGGCAGCTCCTTCTCGTTGTTCGACGTGATGATGACGAGCGGACGCTGTTTCGCCTTGATGAGCTGGCGCGTCTCGTAGACGTAGAACTCCATGCGGTCGAGTTCGCGCAACAGGTCGTTCGGGAACTCGATATCGGCCTTGTCGATTTCGTCGATTAGCAGCACGCTTTGCTCGTCCGACTCGAACGCCTGCCACAGCACGCCTTTCACGATGTAGTTGGCGATGTCCTTCACGCGTTCGTCACCGAGCTGCGAGTCGCGCAGGCGCGAGACCGCGTCGTACTCGTAGAGCCCTTGCTGCGCCTTGGTGGTGGACTTGATGTGCCACTGCATGAGCGGCATACCCAGCGCAGCGGCCACTTCTTCGGCCAGCATGGTCTTGCCCGTGCCGGGCTCGCCCTTGATGAGCAGGGGGCGTTTCAGCGTGATCGCGGCGTTGACCGCGAGCTTGAGGTCGTCGGTGGCGACGTACTGCGATGAGCCTTCGAAACGCGTGGCGCGCATGGTGAATCCGCTCGCTGGGAAAAAAGCCCAGTATAAGTCAGATGGGGTGTTGCGTCGGCGCGCCACCGCGTATCGTTGGGTCCGCACTTTGGGGCACGGTCGCTAGGGCCGTCAGCCGCCTCGCGACGGCGCGCGGCGGGTCCGTTGCGCGTGCCAGGGTTCCTCCGGGTTGTCTGCGGGCGAGGCCGCGCGACAGGGCGCTGCGTGGCCGCCGCGGGCCCGTCGCGGGGCCTCGCGATGCGCTCCGAGGCCCGCCAGGCGTGGCGCGGCCGGTGGACGGGCGGCGCGGCGTCGCGGTATACTCGGACCGATTTTTTTCGGCCTGCACGGCGACCCCAAAAGTAAAACAGCAGTAATGCGGCGCAGGCCGTGGCCTGCGGTTCGGGCGTTCGAATCCCCTCAAGCCAGGTTGGATGCTATGAAAAAAATTGTCGGCAAGCACGTCATCACGGGCGCAATCACCATGCTGGCGTGCTTCGCGGTCACGGCTCACGCGGACATCGTGGGCAACGCGAAGGCGGGTCAGGACAAGGTGGCGATGTGTATCGGCTGTCATGGTATTCCCGACTACCGCACCGCTTACCCCGAGGTCTACCACGTGCCCATTCTGGGCGGCCAGAACGCGCAGTACATCATGAACGCGTTGCTCGCCTACAAGAAGGGCGACCGGCATTTCGAGACGATGCACGCGATCGCGTCCTCGCTCACCGAACAGGACATCGCCGACATCGCGGCCTACTATGCGTCGCAAACGGCCGCGTCGAAAGACAATCCGAATAAATAACCGGCAGGTGGAGAACCCATGAACAAGCCCTACACGGCTATGCCTTCGTTTGCCGGTGCAACCATCAAGCTCGCGGGTACCGGGCTCGCACTGGCCGCCGCGCTCGCGCTCAACCCCGCATACGCGGCCGATGCCTCCAACGGCAAGGTCCTCGCCGACAGCCACAACTGCGCGGCCTGTCACGGTCCGGGCCTGAACAAGCCCGTGAGCCCCGAATATCCGAAGCTCGCCGGCCAGCACGCCGACTACATCTACTGGGCGCTGCGCCAGTACCAGATGGGTACGAGCAATCCGCACCTCGGCCGCAACAATGCGATCATGCAGGCGCAGGTGCAGAGCCTTTCGCAGAGCGATATGAAAGATCTCGCCGCGTACATCGAGTCGCTCGGCGGCGACCTCGTCAACAAGAAGTAAGCGTGAGCGCGGCGCGCCATGCGTGCCGCATCATGTGAAACACCCCGCGTGGGCCTCGTTTGCGGCGAGGCGTTCGCGGGGTGTTTTTTTGCGGTGGCGTTTGCCTCCGTCGCGCTTTCAGTTGCGATTCAATCGCGAGAAGCGCGGCGCTCGATGCGCATGAGATAGGCGTCGGTGTCGGGTGGCGTGTTCGTGCGTTGCGCTTCCCAGATCGTTTCGCCGAGGCACTCCATGATCGCGTGCTGCGCATCGTGCGTGGAGCCGAGGCGTGCGGCGAGCCGGTCGTGCGCGGCGCGGATGCCGGGCGGCTGGTCGATCGAAAGCTGCTCGCTGATCGCGAGATGCATCGACAGATGCAGGAACGGATTGCTCTGGCCGCGCTCGGGCGAGTAATCCTGCGCGGCGGCCGCATCGGCGTCGGCGAGTTCGGCGTGATATTCGGGGTGCTCGACGATCCAGTCGGCGGCGATCGCCTCGAGCGGCGTGAGGATTTCGCCCGCGCGCTGCTTGCGCCAGGTCTCGGTGAAAAAGCGGCGGACTTCGTCGCGGCTGGGATTGAACATCGTGAGTCGGTCGTATGGGTGTGCGCTACATCGTGCAGCGTCGTGTTGCGACATCTGAATCGATCATTTTACGCCCGGGCGCCTGCGCTCGCTCAGAGCTCAGGCGGCGGCGTCTTCGGCTTGAACTCGCACAGCGGCTCGATCACGCAATGCCAGCATTCGGGCCGGCGTGCCTTGCACACATAGCGGCCATGGAGGATGAGCCAGTGATGCGCGTCCTGGAGGAACTCGGGCGGCGTGAATTTTTCGAGCGCGGTTTCGACGGCGCGCACGTCCTTGCCGGGCGCGAGTCCCGTTCGGTTCGCAACCCGAAAGATATGCGTGTCGACGGCGATGGTCGGCTGACCGAAGGCCGTGTTGAGCACGACGTTGGCAGTCTTGCGCCCAACGCCGGGGAGGGCTTCGAGCGCCTCGCGCGTGGGTGGCACTTCGCTGCCGTATTGCTCGATGAGAATGCGGCACGTCGCAATGACGTTCTTGGCCTTGGTGCGATAAAGGCCGATCGTCTTGATGTAATCGGCCACCCCTTCTTCGCCCAGCGCGAGCACCGTTTCCGGCGTGTTGGCGACCGGAAACATCCGGCGCATGGCCTTGTTCACCGAAACGTCGGTGGCCTGCGCGGAAAGCATCACGGCGATCAGGAGTTCGAACGGCGTGTTGAATTCCAGCTCGGTAGTGGGATGCGGATTGAGGCTTTGCAGCGTTTCGTAGATGGCGCGGCGCTTGGTGGCATTCATGCTCGTTGTGCGTGGGGCCTTTGCGTTGCGTTGCGGAGCGCTATCGCGCGGATTTGTCGTCGTCAGTCGACGAGTCCGATGTATTCGACTCGATACCGATACGTTTGCGGCGCGCCTCGGCCTCGTCGATCTGCGCCTGCACATCGGCGCTCACGTGTTCGACGTTGCGCGGTCCCACACCCTGTTCGGCCAGTTCCGCCTTCTTGCGGCGCGCACGTTCGAGCGCAGCCTGGATGATCGCTTTCTTCTTCGCTTCGGCATCGTCGGCGGGGGCGCTCGCGGGTGGCGTGGCGCTCGCTTGCACAGCGGCGTCCTGCGCTGCCTGGGCCTGCGGCGCGCTCGTGGCGGCGCGGCGCGCGGCGGCACGCGCCTCGGCCGCATTGCGTTCGGCGGCCTGGCGCGCGGCGCGCCGGTCATGGCGCACGCGGGCTTCGTCGGCCTGCTGCTGCGTCCATGCGTCCCAGCCGGTCGCGTCGCCCGTAACGGGAATCATTGCGATGCAGTCGACCGGGCAGGGCGCGACACACAGGTCGCAACCCGTGCACAGATCCTTGACGATGGTGTGCATCTGTTTGGGCGCGCCCACGATCGCGTCGACGGGACACGCCTGCATGCACAGCGTGCAACCAATGCAAAGTTGTTCGTCGATGAACGCCACCGGACGTGGACGCTCCACGCCGTTGTCCGGATTGATCGGGATGACGGGTTTGCCGAGCAGTGTCGCGAGGCGCTCAACGCCTTCCAGGCCGCCGGGCGGGCACTGGTTGTAGTTGGCGGTGCCGGCGGCGACGGCTTCGGCATAGGGCCGGCAGCCGTCATAGCCGCACTTCGTGCATTGGGTCTGGGGCAGCAGATCTTCGATGCGATCTGCGAGTGTTTTGGGATCGTTCACGTTCGCTACATCGGGGCGGGGCGGGCGGTGCCGTGACCTTGGGCGCGCAGGGTTTCGCAGCTGGCCTCAAGGGGCGCACACGCACAGCGCCAAAGCCTGCATTATCGCCGATTTCCCGCATTGCCATCGGCGGGCCATGTGCCATAATCAAAGCGCTTAATGCGAAGCACCGTGCAGTCCAGGGGAAATCAATAGACGTAAGCGGTACATGTCGGGCACGGCAGGCAACGTGCTTCGCAAGAGGCAGACAGGGGGAAGGACGATGTCGGCTCGCAACGACATCAAACAAACAAGAAGGAACGCAAGACCGTAGGTCGGAGGGTGTCTGTCCATTAACCTGGCGCGCCCCGCACAACGTTGTCGATACCAGGGCGAGGAGAGGCCCGGCGCAGTATTGCCCGACAACGTAAACCGGACAACGCGGCTTAACGAGATCCTGCCACCATGAATCAGCCAAAAATCAAAAGAGATCCTGAAGGCACACGCCGCCGCATTCTGCTCGCCGCGGCGGAAGAATTCGCCAATGGCGGCCTGTTCGGCGCACGCGTCGACCAGATCGCGCGACGCGCCGAAACCAATGAGCGCATGCTCTATTACTACTTCGGCAGCAAGGAGCAACTCTTCACGGCGGTCCTCGAGCACGCATTCGGCGCGCTCAATGAAGCCGAGCGCGCCCTCGATCTTTCGGGGCTCGCACCCGTCGAGGCGATCACGCGGCTCGCGCATTTCGTGTGGGACTACTATCGCGACAATCCCGAACTGCTGCGGCTCGTGAACAACGAGAATCTGCACGAGGCGCGATATATGCAGAAGTCCACACGAATCCGCGAGATGATCTCGCCGATCGTGGCGACGCTCGGTTCGATTCTCACGCGCGGTGAATCCGCAGGACTATTCCGCCCGAGCATCGATCCGTTGCGACTCTATGTGACGCTTTCGGGCATGGGCTACTACATCGTCTCGAACCGCTACACGCTCAACGCCACGCTCGGTCGAGACTTCAGCACGACTGCCGAACGCGCGGAAGTCATTCAGCTCAACACGGAGATGCTGCTCGCGTATCTCATGCGCAAATAGCGCACGACTCGCGCGGCAAATTCGCAAAGCCGTTTCACGCTCCACAAACGCCACGCGCCGTCCTGGGACGGCGCGCGGATTCTGCTGCCGGTGCGGATTGCGTGCGCTCGAGTGAAGCGCAAGCCTTCGTCAGGCGACAGCGCCCTGTGCCGAGCGGCCGCGGGCAGACGCTTCCTTGCTCGTGTGGGCGGCGGGCTGCTGGTGCTGGCGGATGAAATCGCGCAGTTGCGGATAAATGATCGTGCGCCAGCGGCGGCCCGAGAAGATGCCATAGTGGCCGCATTTTTCGGCAGTCAGATGATGCTTGTTTGCCTCGGGAATGCCCGTGCACAGATCGTGCGCGGCGCGCGTCTGGCCCGCGCCCGAAATGTCGTCGAGCTCGCCTTCGATCGTGAAGAGCGCCGTGTCGTGAATGTCCTGCGGACGCACGCGTTCGCCGGCCACGTCCCACGTGCCTTCAGCGAGACTGAACTCCTGGAATACGGTGCGGATGGTCTCGAGGTAATACTCGGCGGCCATGTCGAGCACCGCGTTGTATTCGTCGTAGAACTGGCGATGTGCTTCGGCGTCCTCTTCGTCGCCGCGCAGCAGGCTCTTGTAGAAGTCCCAGTGCGCCGTGGTGTGACGGCCCGGATTCATCGCGACGAAACCCGCGTGCTGCAGGAAGCCCGGATACACCTCGCGGCCTTCGCCCGGATAGTTCGCCGGCACGGGATGGATCACGTTGTTCGCAAACCAGTCGAGCGAGTGTTCGGTGGCGAGCGAGTTGACGGCGGTGGGGCTGCGGCGCGCGTCGATCGGGCCGCCCATCATCGTCATCGTGAGCGGGGTGTCCTCGCCGCGGCTCGCCATCAGCGAGATGGCCGCGAGCACGGGCACCGTAGGCTGGCAAACCGACAGCACATGCAGATTCTTCGCGCCGATATGGCGGATGAATTCCTGGATATACGCAACGTAGTCGTCGAGATGGAACGGACCGGCTTCGAGCGGCACCATGCGCGCGTCGACCCAGTCGGTGATGTACACCTTGTGGTCCTGCAGCAGCGTGCGCACGGTATCGCGCAGAAGCGTGGCGTGGTGGCCCGAGAGCGGCGCGCACACGAGCACGGCCGGCTCGTCCTTGAGCGCGGCCACGGCGCCGGTGTCGTCGGCGTAGCGCTTGAAGCGCAGCAGGCGGCAAAACGGCTTCTCGATGATGGTCTGCTCGACGATCGGAATATTGAAGCCGTCCTTCACGATCTGGCGAAGGTTGAACTCGGGCTTCTCGTAGTCCTTGCCCAGGCGATAGAGCAGTTCGTAGCCTGCGGCGAAGCGCGTGGCGCCCGGCACGAGTGAAAACGGGCTCGTCGGATTCGAGAACGATTTCGAGGCGGCCTGGGCCCAGGCGGTCAGCGGGCTGAGCAACGCGCGCTGGAATTCACGGATTTGATAGAGCATGGGCGCTCCGGCATCTTCAAGGAGCGGTTCGCACCCGGGTCGCGCGCGGTTGAGGCGCGGAGCAGATGCGGGCCGGCAAGGTTGGTCGGTCAGTCAGGTTGTATATCGGCCGCCGCCCGGAGGGCTTTAGCGCGAGCGGACCCGCATTCGTTCGCAGCTCGTGGCTGCAAGCGCGCTGCAAGGCGGTACACGCGTTTTGCCCCGTTGCCAGGCGGCGCGGGCGGCCTTGTTTTTGCCCGGCTGTTGTGCAACGCAGCATCCCTAGTGTACCCCAGCTCGCGAAAACGTCCAGGCGCTTTCGAACATTTACGATGCGGATGCAACAGCTGGCTCGGCCGACGCGCCGCCGACCGCGGGGTGCCCCGTCTCCTTCGCCATTTCCTGTTCGTGCCGCATGAGGTTCAGGCCCGTATGCACGAGCGCCACATGCGAGAACGCCTGCGGGAAGTTGCCGACGAGGCGCCCCGCAATGGGGTCATATTCCTCGGCGAGCAATCCCACGTCGTTGGCGAGCGAAAGCAGGCGCTCGTACATGTGGCGTGCGTCGTCCATGCGGCCTTGCAGGGCCAGGTTGTCGACCATCCAGAAGCTGCACGCAAGGAAGGTGCCTTCCCCGGGCGGCAGTCCATCGTTGAATTCGGTGGTGCGGTAGCGCATCACAAAACCTTCACACATCAGATCGCGCTCGATCGCCGCGACCGTGCCGGCGATGCGCGGATCCGCCGCGGGCAGGAAGCCGACCAGTGGCATGAGCAGCAGGCTCGCATCGAGATCGGTGCCGCCATAGATCTGCGTGAAGGAATTCAGATCCTTGTCGAAGCTGCGCTCGCAAATGGTCGCGTGGATCGTCGAGCGCAGTTCGCGCCAGTGATCGAGCGGCCCCGGCAGCTCGAATTTTTCCGCCGACTTGATCGCGCGGTCGAAGGCGACCCACGCCATCACCTTCGAGAACGTGAAATGCTGGCGGCCCCCGCGCGTTTCCCAGATGCCTTCGTCGGGCTCGGTCCAGATCGTCTCGAGGTGTTCGAGCATCGCGCACTGGATCGACCATGCGGTGTCGTCGGCCTGCAAGCCGCCCACGCGCGCGAGGTGCAGCGCGTTCATCACTTCGCCGTAGACGTCGAGCTGCAGCTGGCCGACCGCGTTGTTGCCCACGCGCACCGGTTTCGCGCCTTCGTAGCCGGGCAGCCAGTCGAGTTCGAATTCGGGCAGGCGGCGCTCGCCGGCCAGCCCGTACATGATCTGCAACTGCGAGGGCGAGCCCGCCATCACACGGCCCAGCCAGGCGCGCCAGGCGCGGGCTTCGTCGTAGTAGCCGCCGCGCATCATCGCGAGCAGCGTGATGGTCGCGTCGCGCAGCCAGCAGTAGCGGTAGTCCCAGTTGCGCGTGCCGCCCAGCTGCTCGGGCAGCGACGTGGTGGGCGCCGCGACGATGCCGCCGGTGGGCTCGTAGGCCAGCGCCTTGAGCGTGATGAGCGAGCGGCGGATGGGTTCGGCCCAGCGGCCTTCCACGGTGCTGCGTGAGGCCCATTCGGTCCAGAAGTTTTCGGTGCGCGCGAGCGCCGTGAACGGGTCGCGCGGCGGCGGCAGACGCAGGTGCGAGGCCGCATACGAAAGCGAGAACGGCACGCGCTCGCCTTCCTTCACGTCGAACTGCGCCACTGTGTGCATGTTCTCGCCCTGGAGGTCCACGGGCGTGCGCAGCACGACCGTGTCCGGGCCCACCGTGGCCTTGATGCCGCTCTCGTAAGTGAGGCGGCTCACCCATGGCACCGAAAAGCCATAGTCGAAGCGCAGCACGAGCTGGCTTTCCATGCGCACGGTGCCGCGCCGGCCCACGACGATGCGCACGAGTTCCGACCAGCCGTTGCCGGGCGGCATGAAATCGATGAGCGTCACCGCGCCTTCGGGTGTTTCGAAGTCGGTTTCGAGGATCAGCGTGTCGCCGCGATAACGGCGCGTGGTCTTGATCTCGACTTTCGCGCCCTCTTCGGGCTGCGCGGGCGCGATCAGCCAGCGGCCGTTTTCTTCGGTGCCGAGGAGGGCGGCAAAGCAGGCGCCGGAGTCGAAGCGCGGCCAGCAGAGCCAGTCGATGGATCCGGCGCGGGAAACGAGCGCGGCCGTGTGGCCGTCGCCGATCAATGCGTAGTCTTCAATGGGTGCGGGCATAGTAAGCAGATTGACAGCGTTGCTCGAAAACGAAAGCCGCTTGCCGCAGCGGTGCGGCATGCACGCACAAGAGTAGTGGCAGCGGGGCCGCCTGCGCAATGCGTTTTGCGCAGCAGCACGCGCAAATACTCATCTCGCCTGTGTCAACAAACGCCGTCGAGCGCGACCTGAGCGCGTCACAGATGCCCGCCCACGCCGAATAGCCCGATGACCCCGATGATGATCAGATACAGCGCGACGATGTAATTGAGCAGACGCGGCACGGCGAGAATCAGAATGCCTGCGATGAGCGCGACGAGCGGCCCGATGGCGACGTGAATGTTCATGACGGCTCCCTGGTTGCGGCGGGTTTCGAACCTTGGCGTGGATGCCTTTGTTGCTTGTTGCTGCTTCGATTTTGGCCCGGACTTGCCGCTGCGCGCTTGCGGGGCGGGCGCTCGCGACCTCTCCTATACTGGGCCGGTGTCCCACGTATCAGACGAAAGCGGGGCGAATACGGTCGGCATTGCGACGAGGGCCGACCCGCTCCCCTGCATCGACAAGAAAAAGGAGGTCGACATGTTCCTTCGCCGTGCCGCCGCAAACGCCGTGCCTACGCCCTCCCGCTCATCGGCCCACTTATCTGCCCGTTCAGGTAGCCTTTCCCGATCGCGCCGGACTGAGGGCCGACCCGCGCATCTCCTTACCCAGCTCGTCAAAGGTGTTGTCATCATGGCTTCCGTCGCCGCGACGCATGCGTTCGCGCAATCCGCTTCCACGACCGCGCCCGCGGGCGGTGTCTACAACCTGATCGTCGGCACCTATACGGGCGGCAAGAGCGAGGGCCTCTACGTCTATCACTTCGATACGCAGACGGGCGACATGCAGCCGGTCAGCGTGGCGAAGACGGTGAACCCGTCGTTTCTCGTGGTGAGCAAGGACAACCGCTTCGTCTACGCAGTCAACGAGCTACCGGGCGACAACGGTCCTGCCAGCTTGCGCGGCGACGTGAGTGCGTTCGGCTTCGATGCCGCAAGCGGTCAGCTCACGTTTCTCGACAAGGTGTCGGCGCAGGGCAACGATCCGTGCTACCTGAGCCTCTCGCCGGATGGGCACTACCTCTTCGTGGCGAACTACTCGGTTGCGGCCGACCCGGGCGGCAGCTTCGCCGTCCTGCCCGTGCAGCAGGACGGCAAGCTGGGCGAGTCCGTGCTGACCGTGCACCACGAGGGCGGCGGCCCCGTGAAGGGGCGTCAGGACAATGCGCACGTGCACTCGACGGTGTTTTCGCCGGATGGGCGCTATCTCTTCACCCAGGATCTCGGCACCGACAAGCTCTGGACCTATCTCTATACGCCGGACGGCAGCCGCGGCCTGGTGAGCCCGACCGAATGGCGTTATACCGATGTGAAGTCGGGCAGTGGTCCGCGTCATCTGATCTTCGGCAATGACGGCCGTCACGCGTATCTCACGAGCGAACTGGCCGCCACCGTGACCGTGTTTGCGTATCACGATGGCCACATGAAGCTGGAACAAGTGGAGAAGCTGGCGGAACCGGGCTTCGAGGGAACGCAGGGCGCGGCGGCGCTCCATCTTTCGCCGGACGGCAAGTTCCTCTACGTTTCCAATCGCGGTGACGCCAACGACATCTCGATCTTCGCCGTCGATGGCGAGAGCGGCAAGCTCAAGCGCGTGGGGCGCCAGTCGAGCCTCGGCAAGTCGCCGCGCGAGTTCGCGATCGATCCGACCGGGCAGTGGCTCATCGTCGGCAACCAGAACAGCGATACCGCCTACGTGTTCCGGCGTGATCAGCAGACGGGTTTGCTGGAGCCGAATCCGAAGCGCATCGATATCGGCTCGCCGGTCGATTTCAAGTTCGTTGCGCAGTAACGGCTTGAGATGACGAAAGAAGGCGCGAGGCGCGCCTTCTTGCTTATTCGCCCTGAGCGCCGCCCGGCACGAGCACTTCGCGGCTGCCGTTGATGCCCATCGGCGAAACGAGTCCCGCCGTTTCCATCTGCTCGACCAGTCGCGCGGCGCGGTTGTAGCCGATGCGCAGTTGCCGCTGCACCGACGAGATCGACGCGCGCCGCGTGCGCACGACGAACGCGACGGCCTCGTCGTAGAGCGGATCGGCTTCGGCGTCGGGCGAGTCGCCGAACAGGTCCTGCGGCGCGCCTTCGGCCGCCGGGCCGTCGAGAATGCCTTCGACGTACTCGGGCTCGCCGAACTGCTTCAGATACTCCACGACCGCGTGCACTTCCTCGTCGGCGACGAACGCGCCGTGCACGCGCTGCGGGTAGCCCGTGCCCGGCGGCAGGAACAGCATGTCGCCCTGGCCGAGCAGCGACTCGGCGCCCATCTGGTCGAGAATCGTGCGCGAGTCGATCTTCGATGACACCTGGAACGCCACCCGCGTCGGAATATTCGCCTTGATGAGACCCGTGATGACGTCCACCGAAGGACGCTGCGTCGCGAGGATCAGGTGGATGCCGGCGGCGCGCGCCTTCTGTGCGAGACGCGCGATCAATTCTTCGATCTTCTTGCCCGCAACCATCATGAGGTCGGCGAGCTCGTCGATCACGACCACGATCATCGGCAGCGGCGAGAGCGGCTCGGGGGCTTCGGGCGTGAGCGAGAACGGGTTGCCGATCTTCTTTTCCTGGGCTTGCGCGTCGCGGATCTTCTGGTTGAAGCCCGCGAGATTGCGCACGCCCACCGCCGACATCAGCCGGTAGCGCTTCTCCATCTCGCCCACGCACCAGTTGAGCGCGTTGGCGGCGAGCTTCATGTCGGTCACGACCGGCGCGAGCAGATGCGGAATGCCTTCGTACACGGAAAGCTCGAGCATCTTCGGGTCGATCATGATGAGCCGCACGTCCTCGGGTGTCGCCTTGTAGAGCAGCGAGAGGATCATCGCGTTGATCGCGACCGACTTGCCCGAACCGGTCGTGCCCGCCACGAGCATGTGCGGCGCCTTGGCGAGATCGGTGACGATCGGATGGCCGACGATGTCCTTGCCCATCGCGATCGTGAGCTTCGACTGCGAGCGGTGGTACGGCGCCGATTCGAGGATTTCCGAGAGGCGGATCATCTGGCGGCGGGCGTTCGGCAATTCGAGGCCCATGCAGGTCTTGCCGGGAATCGTTTCGACCACGCGGATCGACGTGAGGCCGAGGCCGCGCGAGAGATCCTTCATCAAGCCGACGATCTGGCTGCCGCGCACGCCGAGCGCGGGTTCCACTTCGAAGCGCGTGATGACCGGGCCCGCCGAGGCGCCGACCACGGTCACGGGGACCTTGAACTCCTGAAGACGCTGCTCGATGAGCTGGCTCGTTTCGGCGAGCTTCTGCTCGGTGACGGGCTCGATCTCGGACGATGCGCGCTCGAGCAGATCGAGCCCCGGCAGTTCGACCGCCGATGCGCTGAGCGGCTCGAACACGAAGGACGTGGGCGCGTGGCCGCGCACCGGAGCGCGCTGGACTGCGGGCTCGGGAGCTTCGATCGCCTCGGGGGCTTCTATGGCTTCGATTGCTTCGGGTGCGGACTCGAAGTCGGGGCTCGCCGCGCCGGGTTCGGTCGCGATGGCGGGGTAGGGCGCCGCGATCGGGGTGGCAACCGGCGTCGCGGGCTGCGAGGGAGTCGGCGTGAGCGTGGCCTCGGCCGGTGCAGGACAGCTTTGCTTCGGCGTTTCGGCAACCCACGGCGGCGTTGCTGCGGGTGTGGGTGCCGGCGCTTGCACTGCGGACAGGGGCGTCGCGTCAAAAGGCGTTGCTTGAGTCGCCGGCGCGTCAGGTGCCGGCAACGCTTCAGCCGTTTCGTTCGCAACCCCTTGCGCTTCGTCCATCGACGCAGGGTATGCATCGACGCTGGCGGATTCGCTGTGCGCGACGGGCGCGAAAGACTCGCTCGCCTTCTGCTCTGCCACCGGCGAAGGCGCTGCGTCGAACGGCGTCGCGGGAGCCGCATGCGTAACCGTCGGCGCGACATGTGCAGGCGTCGCGGCGGCGTCGGGCTGCGTCTCGGGAGCGATGCGGGGGGAGTGCACGATGTTCGACGCGGCCGCTGTGTCGAGTTGGTCGTGTGCTTCGTGCGCAGCGTGCGCTTCGGTCGGAGCGGGTTGCTCGGCCTGCGCGTCTACCGCGCCCGGCGTTCGCGTCGCTGCGGGCACTGACACTGGCGCTGGTGCCACAGCCGGAGAAACCGCCGCGGGCGCAGGCGCAGGCACCTGCTCCTGCACCGTCGACGGGCTGAACGTGAAGAACGGTTCGGCAGTGTGCGTCTCGGCGGGGGCGGCAGCCGACGGTTCGTCGTCGAGCAGGATCCACGGCATGCCGTGATCCAGTGTCGGCCACGTCGAAGGCGTTGCAGCTTCCTCCACCGCAGCTTGCACCGGCTCGATGCGCGTCTCCTCGTTCGAGGCGCCGTGCGTGGCTTCGTCAACGTGCTCAGCAATCGGTTGCCAGGCAGTCGGCGCAGCCATGTAGCCGACGCTGGCCGAATTCGGCTCGGACGATGCTGTGTTCTGAGGCGCGGCAGGGTAGGGGGCAGCGGGCGTCGCGCCCGGCGTCGTGTCGCCCGGTTGCGGCGAGGCGTGCATTTCCACGAACGATTGCCCAGCCGGGTTTGGCGAAAGGTAGTCACCGTCCGACAGCGCGACCGGAGCGGACGTCGTTTCCAGCGACGCGGCCGAAGGCATCACCGGCAGCGCCGCCGTCGCGATGTCCGGCGATGCGCTCGAGAATTGCGCGTGCGTGTGTTCCTCGCCCGCGAGCGTACCCGCTTCGTCCAGGGTGCGGCGTGCGAGGCTCGCGCCGGCGAGGGTGGTCCAGCGCGCGGCGTTCTCTTCGATCGAGCGCAATGTTTCGAGCACGCTCGTCGAGAGCGGCGCCTGCGCCTGCGGTGCGCTGGTGGGCGCGAGGCGCGAGTAGGCGGGCGTCGCGGGCGGCGTTTCGGCTGGATGCGTGCCGAACGGCGCCGTGCGCGGCGCACTCATGGGCGGGCGAGGGTTCACGCGCGCGGGCTGCCCTTGCCAGACGTAGGGTTTCGGTGGCTTCGCGACGCGCGGCGGTGCGGCGGCCGCGGCGCGCGCGGCCGTGCTGCCTGCCGCAGGCGGCGGCGCCGTGCGGCGCGGCATGACGGGTTGTGCGAACGGCGAAGTCAGCGGATCGGGCGGTGGCGGCGTCGTGCCGAACGCGGCACTGCGCGCGGCGGCGGCGGCTGCGGCGGCACCGGCCGCGAGCGGCGCACCATGCACCACCGCGGAAGACGAAGCCGTGCGCGCTGCCGCGCCCGTCATCGCGGCGGCCATGGCCGGTCGCGTTTGAGGCGTCTGCGTCCGCCACGGGGCATTCGGCTGCGCAGGGATGCCCTGCACCCCTTGCGCAGGCGCCACGTCCTGCACTGCGCTCGCACCGCGCACCGGCTGGCGGCGCCCGTCGCCGAGCGGCGCGGCTGCTGGCTGCAACGGCGCGCGCGGCGGCTCCATCGGGGCTCGCGACGCACCCGCAGGCGGCGTTTGCCCCGGCGCACGCGTGCCGCGCAGCCAGTCGGCGGTCGCGGTCGGTTCGGTGCGCGCCCACGCCGCGGCGGGATCGGCGGGACCACGGAAGCCCGGTTCGGCGCGCCACGACCCGGCATCGGCAAACGCGTCCTGTGCGGTGGCAGCGGCCGACGCTGCGCCAGGTCCCGCAGCCATGGCACCGGCTGCGCGCGGGTTATCGCGACCCTCGCGCGCGTCACGCGCCGGCGGGCGCCAGATCGTCGGTCGTTTGCGCCGCGCGCCGTCGCCAGGCATCGGCGGATTGAAGGTAGCGGCGCTATGTGCGGGCAATCCCTCTTCGGCTGCGGCGCGGCGGCTGCGGCGTTCGCGGCGCGGGCTGTCGTCAGTGTCACGCGCGGCGCGGATGTTCAGGCCGAGTCCGAGCGAAATATCCGCCCACGCGAGGAATTCGCGCCAATGGAAGTCGAGCAGCCACGGCAAGCTCACGAGGAGAAGCGCCGTCATCGCGAGCGGCGCGGCCACGTGGCCGATGAGCTTGCCGAGCCCGCCCGAAAGCGCGTGGCCGAATGCGTTGAACCCGGCGATGTCGATGAGCGTCGCCTCGAGCACGCAGCTCGCGAGGAGCACGCCGACGAAGCCGAGCCATAGGCGGATCGTGCCAGGGCCGCGCAGGCCCGCGCCGCCCGGCAGCACGGACTTGACGAGACGCCAGATCAGGGGGATGAACCAGACGGCCGAAACGCCGAACCAGCCAGGAACTACCGTGTGCATGCCGAAGATGTACGTAGAGAAGGTGTGCGACGTGTGGAGTGTAACCGCTCGGCCCCTGCGCGCCGCCATCCACTTGAGGGCGGTGTTGCGTGCGGCATGGCAGGCGTTGCGCGCCTGACACGCCAAAGACCCGGCGCGCGCCGGTTTGGTTCGCGCGCAACAAAAAAAGCGCCGCGCCGGGCAAGGGCGCGGCGGCTCATGCGCGCAGCGTTCACTGCGCCGGTTTGGCGTCGGAGGCGGCGCCGGGCGTCGCGGCCGGGCCCGTGCCCGGTTCGGCGCCCTGCTCGGCGAACGTCAGGCGGTCGCCGTTTTCGAGCACGAGAAAGAGCGATTGCGGATGGCGCATCTGCACGCCGGAGCGCGCGATATGCGAGAGCGCTTCCAGATAAGCGCCCTCGATATCGCCGCCCGCGCCGATGCACGCCATGCGCGTGCCGCCGAGCTGGCCGAACGAGAGCAGGCCGTTCTTGAGCGTATAGGCGCCGAAATAGCGGTTGCAGCCCGAAAAGCCGCTTGCGCGGCGTTGGCCGCTCTCGGTCGAGAGGTCGAGCGTAATGGGGCGAGCGTCGGGGTTTTCGATGTTGCCGGCATCGGCGTGGCCGCCCGGCAGGGCGCGCATCGTGCCGTCGGCGCGCTTCCATTCCACGAGCTGCCAGTGCGTGTTGTCGAGCAGCTGCGTCGTGGCGGGGTTGAACGGATCGGGCAGCGGCGCGGAGGCGTCCGTGTGCACGGGCAGCTTGCACGCGCACACCAGCAGGGCCGCAGCGAGCATCGCCGTGCGCGAGGCCAGCTTTCGCGCGAATTCGCCTCGGGCAGGGCGCGGGCGCTGGCGCATGGTCATGCGCGGGCTCTGGCTCGGTGCCTGGATCGGCGTCTGGCTCGCCGTCTGGCTAATAGGCATCGCATCGTTCCTCGTAATCGACGAAGGCGTAAGCGTAACGCACCGCGCTGCAGCATGCGAGCGCAAACGTGCGTGCGCCGTGCTGGAAGCGGGCGGCCGCCGACGCGCCAAAGCGCCGCGCCGCGGCAGGGCCGCGTGTTAACATCGGCGCTCTTACGCATTTGCGCCATACCGCCATTCTGGAGACATCATGCAAACCCGCCCCCGCATCGGCACGCCGCTTTCCGCTTCCGCCACCCGTGTCATGCTGCTCGGCGCGGGCGAGCTTGGCAAGGAAGTGATCATCGCGCTGCAACGTCTCGGCGTTGAGGTGATCGCCGTCGATCGTTACGAAAACGCGCCCGGCCATCAGGTCGCCCATCGCGCGCACGTGATCGACATGGCCGATCCCAAGGCGCTGCGCGCGCTCATCGACGCCGAACGCCCGCATCTCGTCGTGCCCGAAATCGAAGCGATCGCCACCGACGCGCTCGCCGCCGTCGAGGCCGAGGGTATCGCCGAGGTGATCCCCACCGCGCGCGCCGCGCAGCTCACGATGAACCGCGAGGGCATTCGCCGCCTCGCCGCCGAGGAGCTCGGCCTCGCCACCTCGCCTTACGCGTTCGCCGATTCGCTCGACGAGCTGAAGGCGGGCGTCGCCAAGGTCGGCTATCCGTGCGTGGTGAAGCCGGTGATGTCGTCGTCGGGCAAGGGGCAATCGGTCGTGCGCAGCGACGCCGATGTCGAGCGCGCCTGGGACTATGCGCTCGCGGGCGGCCGCGTGAATCGCGGTCGCGTGATCGTCGAGGGCTTCATCAACTTCGACTATGAAATCACTCAGCTCACCGTGCGCGCCATCGACCCGGCGAGCGGCCAGGTGCAAACCTATTTCTGCGATCCGATCGGCCACCTCCAGGTGGACGGCGACTACGTCGAATCGTGGCAGCCGCAGCCGATGAGCGCGAAGGCGCTCGAGCGCTCGCGCGAAATCTCGCACAAGGTGACCGAGGCGCTGGGCGGCCGCGGTCTCTTCGGCGTCGAGCTGTTCGTGCGCGGCGACGAGGTGTGGTTCTCGGAAGTGAGCCCGCGCCCGCACGACACGGGGCTCGTCACGCTCGCGTCGCAGCGCTTCTCAGAGTTCGAACTGCATGCGCGCGCGATTCTCGGCCTGCCCGTCGATACGACGGCGCGCGGTCCGGGCGCCTCGGCCGTGATCTACGGCGGCATGGACGCACGCGGCATCGCATTCGAAGGCGTGGCGCAGGCGCTGGCCGTGCCGGGCGCGGACCTGCGCCTGTTCGGCAAGCCCGAGAGCTTCGTGAAGCGCCGCATGGGTGTCGCGCTCGCCACGGGTGCCGACACCGACGAGGCCCGCTCGCGCGCTCGCGAAGCGGCTGCGGCGGTGCGCCCCGTGCCGGGCGACGCTGCGCAGTGAGCGCGCAGTGAGCGCGCAGTGAGCGTATAGCGCGGCGCCAACGCAACCCACGGAGAACACGATGATCGATGCTCGAAGCGGTGCAATCCGGTTGGCGGCAGCGTGCGGTCTCGCCGCCGCGCTCCACGTGAGCGCGGCGAACGCGGCGGCCCCGCTCGAAGTGCGTGACATCCAGGTGCAGTCGCGCCACACGTTCAGCTACACCTGCGCCAACGGCAAGACCTTCAAGGTCACCTATCTGAACGCGGCCAACGGCCAGAGCTTCGCGCTCGTGCCGGTGAAAGGCCGCAAGCTCCTTTTCGTCGGCGTGATCGCGGCTTCGGGCGTGAAGTACGTCGCCGACCGCTACACGTGGTGGACCAAGGGACCCGGCGCCGATCTCTACGACGTCACCTCCGACGCGAGTCCGAAGCCGGTGCTCTCGGGCTGCGCGACGCTCATGCGCTGACGCCGAACGCACGCTTCACGACGCATTGCGCCTCGCGGTAGTAACCTGACGGCCTGTTCGCGAAGGCCGGCTGCCGCCCGCGCCGCCGGCCACGCTCTTGCCAGCGAGGTGGTCGATGAAAGCATCGGATCTGTTCGTGAAGGCGCTCGAAGCAGAAGGCGTCGAGTATGTGTTCGGTATTCCAGGGGAAGAGAACCTCGATCTGCTCGAATCGCTGCGGCGCTCGAAGATTCGTCTGATCGTCACGCGCCACGAGCAGGCCGCGGGCTTCATGGCCGCCACTTACGGACGGCTGACGGGCCGCACCGGCGTGTGTCTGGCCACGCTCGGACCCGGCGCCACCAACTTCGTGACCGCCGCGGCCTACGCGCAGCTCGGCGGCATGCCCATGCTGATGGTCACGGGCCAGAAGCCCATCAAGTCGAGCAAGCAGGGCCACTTCCAGATCGTCGACGTGGTGCGCATGATGGAGCCGCTCACCAAGTACGCGCGTCAGATCGTCTCCATCGGCAACATTCCGGCGCTCGTGCGCGAGGCGTTTCGCCAGGCCGAGCAGGAGCGGCCCGGCGCCGTGCATCTCGAGCTGCCCGAAGACGTGGCCGACGAAGAGGGCGACGGCAAGCCCATTCCCAAGAGCTTCAGCCGCCGGCCCGTGGCCGAGGAAAAGGCCGTCGCGCACGCGGTCGGGGCGATCTGCAAGGCGCGCCATCCGCTTCTCATGATCGGCGCGGGGGGCAATCGCAAGACCACGCGCAACGTGCTGCGCGAATTCGTCGACGAAACCGGCATCCCGTTTTTCACCACGCAGATGGGCAAGGGCGTGATCGACGAGTCGCATCCGCTGTGGCTCGGCAACGCCACGCTTTCGGACGGCGATTTCGTGCACCGCGCGATCGAGCACGCCGACTGCATCATCAACGTCGGCCACGACGTGATCGAAAAGCCGCCGTTCTTCATGCGCAGCGCGGAAGAAAAAACCGTCATCCACGTGAATTTTCTCGGCGCGGAAGTCGACCCCGTGTATTTCCCGCAGATCGAAGTGGTGGGCGACATCGCCAACGCCGTGTGGCAGCTCAAGGAAAGCCTGAAACCGCGCGAGCACGCGTGGGACTTCGCGCGCTTCGAGGAGATCAAGCGCCATTTCGAGGCGCATCTCGCCAAAGGCCAGCACGACGAGCGCTTTCCCATGTACCCGGTGCGGCTCGTGCACGACGTGTACGGCGCGATGCCCGACGATGGCATCCTGTGTCTCGACAACGGCATGTACAAGATCTGGTTCGCGCGCTACTACCGCGCACGTGAGCCCAACTCGATCCTGCTCGACAACGCGCTCGCCTCGATGGGCGCGGGGCTGCCCTCGGCCATCGCCACGAAGATCGTGCATCCGCAGCGCAAGGTCGTGGCGGTCTGCGGCGACGGCGGCTTCATGATGAATTCGCAGGAACTGGAGACGGCGGTGCGCCTGAAGCTCGATCTCGTCGTGCTGCTGTTGCGCGACGACGCGTTCGGCATGATCCGCTGGAAGCAGGAAAACATGAATTTCCCCGATTACGGGATGACGCTGCAGAACCCCGATTTCGTCGACTATGCGCAGAGCTATGGCGCGCATGGCCATCGCGTGGGCTCGGCGGACGAACTCAAGCCGCTCGTCGAGCAGTGCCTCGCGCAGCCGGGCGTGCACGTGATCGACGTGCCCATCGACTATTCGGACAACGAGCGCGTGCTCAATCGCGACATCAAGCGCCTGAGCGCGCAGCTTTGACGCCGCACTTACGGAGAACCCGTCATGCTCAAACCGACTTATCCGTACTATCTGGCCAACGAGGCCGTCGCCGCCAACACCGACCTCGAGGTCACCGACAAATACAGCGGCGAAGTCGCCACGCGCGTCGCGCTCGCCGACGCGAAGGCGATCGACCAGGCCATTGCGGCGGCCGAAGCCGCCATGCCCGCCATGCGTGCGTTCCCGCCATACAAGCGCCAGGCCGTGATCGATCATTGCGTGGCGCGCTTTCGCGAGCGCTTCGACGAGCTGGCGATGGCGCTGTGCATCGAGGCGGGCAAGCCGATCAACGACTCGCGCGGCGAGGCCACGCGCCTGATCGACACGTTCCGCGTGGCCGCCGAAGAGAGCGTGCGCATCGACGGCGAGATCGTCAATCTCGAGATTTCGGCGCGCGCGAAGGGCTATCACGGCTACGTGAAGCGCGTGCCGATCGGGCCGTGCTCGTTCATCTCGCCGTTCAATTTCCCGCTCAATCTGGCGGCGCACAAGGTCGCGCCTGCGCTCGCCGCGGGCGTGCCGTTCGTGCTGAAGCCCGCGAGCCGCACGCCGGTGGGGGCACTCATCATCGGCGAGGTGCTGGCGGAAACCGACCTGCCCAAGGGCGCGTTCTCGATCCTGCCCGCGCACCGCGACGGTGCCGACCTCTTCACCACCGACGAGCGCTTCAAGCTGCTTTCGTTCACGGGCTCGCCCGCGGTGGGCTGGGACCTCAAGAAGAAGGCCGGCAAGAAGAAGGTGGTGCTGGAGCTGGGCGGCAATGCGGCGGCCATCGTCGACGGCGATCAGGGCGGCAAGCTCGACTACGTCGTCGACCGGCTGGCGTTCGGCGCGTACTACCAGTCGGGGCAGAGCTGCATCGGCGTGCAGCGCATTCTCGTGCACGCGTCGATCTACGAGACGCTGCGCGACAAGCTCATCGCCAAGGTCAAGACGCTCAAGATGGGCGACCCGAAGGACGAGACAACCTTCGTCGGGCCGATGATCTCCGAATCCGAGTCGAAGCGTCTGGCGGGCTGGATGGAGAGCGCGGTGCTCGCGGGGGCGAAGATCGTCGCGGGCGGCAAGGTGGACGGCGCGATGTTCGAGGCCACGCTGCTCGAAGACGTGCGCCGCGACACCGACCTCTACCGCAAGGAGGCGTTCGGGCCGGTCGCGATCCTCGAGCGTTTCGACGACTTCGGCAAAGCGCTCGACATCGTCAACGACAGCGATTTCGGCCTGCAGGCGGGCGTCTTCACGGATTCGCTCGCCAACGCGCATCGCGCGTGGGACGGGCTCGACGTGGGCGGCGTGGTGATCAACGACATTCCGTCATTTCGCGTCGATAACATGCCGTACGGCGGCGTGAAGGACTCGGGCCTCGGGCGCGAGGGCGTGCGCTACGCGATCGAGGATATGACCGAACTGCGGCTGATGGTGATGCGCGAGACGTGGTGAGCAGGGTGCAGCGGGCTGGCGAAAAAAGGGTGCGATTCTGCGCCGCATGGCGCGCGGGGATTTCCCGTGCGCCATGTTGCAGAACGCATGGCCCGCTGCCATAGGGATTTATGCCAAGGTGCTACAATACCGGCCTTTCGGCCCTTTGCGCCTGCCGCAGAGGGGGGCAGAACGCCGGCAGCAGGCACGCAGCAAGCGGGCAGCAAGCACGCAGCAAGCCGCCCCGAGGCTTGCTGGATCGGCCTGAACGGTCGATCGAGCCGTTTTGACACATCCGGTGCGCACGCGCGTCAAGAGACGAGGACGGCGCCGGAACCATCTGGAATCGAGCGAGTCTGGCTGGGTTGAACCCGAGCGAGCGCGGCGATGCAGCCAGCGCCCCGTCCCCGGCAGATTGTCTCGTCGTCCCACGGGCCATCCCGGGCCATCCGTTTGCCGGGAAGCCCTCGCGGGCGTGTGTTCCGCCCGTCGCAGGAGGGCGCCTGACGTGTTGTCCGGCGCCTTTGCATCGACCTGCAATGCCCAGCAGTGACCATTTGAGGCGCTTCCGCGCCTTGCGCGAATAGCGCCTTTATAGCGAAGCCACCATGTCCGACACAGCCGTCACGCCCAGCATTGCGAACTTTGACCAGTTTGGTCTGGCCCCCGAAATCCTCCGGGCCATCAAGGAGCAGGGCTACACGACGCCCACGCCGATCCAGGCGGAGGCGATTCCCGTGGTGCTCACGGGCCGCGACGTGCTGGCTGCAGCGCAGACTGGCACGGGCAAGACGGCGGGTTTCTCGCTGCCGATCCTGCAACGCCTCTTGCCGTTGGCGAGCACGAGCGCCTCGCCCGCACGGCATCCCGTGCGCGCGCTGATTCTCACACCGACGCGCGAGCTGGCCGACCAGGTCGCCAACAACGTGCGCACCTACGCGCAGCACACGCCGCTGCGCAGCGCGGTGGTGTTCGGCGGCGTCGACATGAATCCGCAGTCCGACGAGCTGCGCCGCGGCGTGGAAATCCTGATCGCGACGCCTGGCCGCCTGCTCGACCACGTGCAGCAGAAGACCACGAGCCTCGGTCAGGTGCAGATGCTCGTGCTCGACGAAGCCGACCGCATGCTCGACATGGGCTTTCTGCCCGACCTGCAGCGCATCCTGAACCTGCTGCCGAAGGAGCGCCAGACGCTGCTGTTCTCGGCCACGTTCTCGGGCGAGATCAAGAAGCTTGCCGCGACCTATCTGCGCACGCCGCAGACCATCGAGGTGGCGCGCAGCAACTCCACCGCGACCAATGTCACCCAGGTGGTGTACGAAGTCGCCGAGGGCGACAAGACCGGCGCGGTCGTTCAACTGATCCGCGAGCGGGGCCTGAAGCAGGTGATCGTGTTCTGCAACAGCAAGATCGGCGCGAGCCGTCTTGCGCGCCAGATCGAAAAGCAGGGCATCGTCGCGGCCGCGATCCACGGCGACCGCACGCAGAGCGAGCGCATGCAGGCGCTCGACGCCTTCAAGCGCGGCGAAATCGAAGCGCTCGTGGCGACCGACGTGGCCGCGCGCGGCCTCGATATTGCCGAACTGCCCGCCGTCATCAACTTCGACCTGCCGTTCAACGCCGAAGACTACGTGCACCGGATCGGCCGCACCGGCCGTGCAGGCGCCTCGGGTGACGCGCTGTCGCTGTGCAGCCCGAACGAGAAGAAGCAGCTCGCCGATATCGAGAAGCTCATCAAGCGCCCGCTGACCGTGGAGCGCCTCGTGGTCGACGTGCCGGTGGCGCATCACGAGGGTGGCGGCCGGCGCCGCGAGCGCGACAGCTATGAAAGCCGCGAAGGCCGCGGTGAACGTGGCGAGCGCGGCACGCACCGCCGCGCGGCCTCGTTCGATCGCCCGCATCACCATCGTTCGCAGCCGATCGATGACTTTTTCCTGAAGCCCTACGAGCCTTCGGCGAGCGCGCGCAGCAAGGTGGAAGACAAGCCCGCGAACGCCGCGCCGCAGAAGCAGCAATCGAAGCAGCCGCTCGCGGCGCTGCTGGGCGGCCTCGGGTCGTCGTGGCGCAACAAGCCGACGTCGTCTTCGAGCTGAGTTCGAGCGCGAAAGAATCGCGCGACGCAAAAAAAACGGCATGTCGCTCCTGGCGGCATGCCGTTTTTGTTTATGCGGCGGGCAATTGCACGAGCCGCCGCTTCCACGCGTCGATCGCGGCCAGCTGGAACGCTGCGAGCGTCGCGGGCGCGGGATCGTGCAATTCGAGGCCCAGGTGCCGTGCGGCGGCCATCAGCGTTTCCAGCGGGCGTGACGCGTCGAGCGCCTGCGCCCCGGTCTGCTTCGACAGCTTTTCCCCATCCGCGTTCGTGACGACCGGCACATGCAGATACGCGGGCGTCGGCACGCCAAGACACTGCTGGAGCCAGATTTGCCGCGCCGTCGAGTCGAGCAGGTCCGCGCCGCGCACCACGTGTGTGATGCGCTGGTCGGCGTCGTCCACGACGACGGCGAGCTGGTAGGCCCACTGGCCGTCCGCGCGCAGCAGCACGAAATCACCGACTTCGGTCGCGAGGTTCTGGTGCTGCGGGCCTTGCCAGCGATCGTCGAAGCGGATCAGTGCGGGATTGGCGGCTGCGCCCGCAGGTTCGTCAACAGCGTCTTCGTCAGGCACGCGCAGCCGCCACGCGCGGGCGGGCTTACCGTGCAGGCCGTCGCGACAGGTGCCCGGATAGATCAGCGTGGTGTTGCGCTGGTGCATGCGCAGTTGCGAATCGGCGATTTCCTTGCGCGTGCAGCCGCACGGGTAGACGTGGCCTGAGGCGATCAGCCGGTCGAGCGCCGCGCGATAAAGACCGGTGCGGCGGCTCTGCCATTCGGGCGGCTCGTCGGCGTGAAAGCCGAAGGCCGCAAGCGTCGCGAGAATGTCTTCGGCTGCGCCCGGCACGGTGCGCGGGCCGTCGATGTCCTCCACGCGCACGAGCCAGGCGCCGCCGTGCGCCCGCGCGTCGAGCCAGCTCGCGAGCGCCGAAACGAGCGAGCCGAGATGCAGCGGGCCAGTGGGCGAGGGCGCGAAGCGCCCGCGATACCCTTGCGGCGTTGCGCTCACGCGCGTGGCTTAAGCGGCAGCCTGAGCCGCTGCATCCGTCGCGCCCGCGCGCTCCGGATGGCACGCCGGGCAGCTCTTGCCGACCACGTAAAGCGGCGAAGCCTGCTCCTGCGGCGTCACGACGGCGCGGCACGCGAAGCACTGCACGGTGTCCGTCGGTTCGAGCTGCGGATTGAGCGCGGTGCGCTGGTCGAACACGAAGCAGTCGCCGTTGTAGTGCGCGCCGCCCACTTCCTCGAAGTACTTGAGAATGCCGCCTTCGAGCTGGTACACGCGCTCGATGCCCACTTCCTTCATGTGGATGGCCGCCTTTTCGCAGCGAATACCGCCCGTGCAGAAGGACACGACCGTCTTGCCTTCGAGGTCGGCGCGGTTCGCCTCGATCACGCCGGGGAATTCGCTGAACTTGTCGATACGGTAGTCGAGCGCCTTGTCGAACGTGCCGACGTCGATTTCGAACGCGTTGCGCGTGTCGAGCATGACGACGGGGCGGCCTTCGTCGTCGAAGCCGCGGTCGAGCCACTCCTTGAGCACGAGGGGCGCCACGGAAGGCGCGCGGCCTTCCTCGGGACGGATCGCGGGCTTCTTCATCGTGATGATTTCGCGCTTCAGGCGCACGAGCATGCGGTTGAAGGGCCGCGTTTCCGAGAGGCTTTCCTTGAACCGCAGCGTCGCGAACTTGCCCTCGAAGAGCGGATCGTGATTGATGTAGTCCATGAAGGCGCGCACGTTGCCTTCATCGCCGGCAACGAACAGGTTGATGCCTTCCGGCGCGAGCAGGATCGTGCCCCGCAAATCGAGCGATTGGCAGCGCTCGAGCACGAGCGGACGCCACTGGGCGGTCTTGTCGAGCGTGGCGAACTGGTAAGCGGAGAGATTGAGGATACGCATGGTGCAACTGGAAAAGCGCCATTAAAAAAGCGCGTGAAACCGGAGCCGGGCGCGCGTGCTTGCCTGTCAACGTCGGGTCCTGACTGCGTCCCCCCGAAAACGGGAATTGGGGCAGAGCGCGCGGCGGGCGCAATCCGCTATTATCCCTCAATCGCGCCTCGCGCCGCTTGCGGCGTAGTCGACACGCCGTGGGGCGCCCCCGCGCCCGCGGCAAGGTCCAGGCCAGACTGGCCGATGTCACTTGCCCATGCGAGCGTGCGCCGAAAATCGCGTGCCCCTGAAGGTACAATGACGGCCATGTCAGATCCCCGCTTCGTCCATCTCCGCGTCCACTCCGAATTCTCGATTGCCGACGGCATCGTGCGCCTCGACGACCTCGTCAAGGCGGCGGCCAGGGACGGCCAGGGCGCGCTCGCGCTCACCGACCTCGGCAACGCATTCGGCCTCGTCCGTTTTTACACCGAAGCCCGTGGCAAAGGGGTCAAACCCATCGCCGGCTGCGACGTCTGGATCACTAATCACGACGACCGCGACAAGCCGTCGCGCCTCCTGCTGCTGGTGAAGAACAAGCGCGGCTACCTGAATCTGTGCGAGCTGCTTTCCAAGGCGTGGCTCACGAACCAGTATCGCGGCCGCGCGGAAGTCGACGTCGCCTGGCTCGAAGAAGGACTCGGCGAGGGCCTGCTCGCGATCTCGGGTGCGCAACAGGGCGACGTGGGTCTCGCGCTCGCGGCGGGCAATGCGGAAAGTGCGAAGCGCCATGCGCAGCGCTGGGCGAAGCTGTTTCCGAACGCGTATTACATCGAGTTGCAGCGCTGCGGCCAGCCCGGCGGCGAGCAGTATGTCGAGCAGGCGGTGGCGCTCGCGTCGCAACTGAAGCTGCCGGTAGTCGCCACGCACCCCATGCAGTTCATGACCGACGAGGAATACACCGCGCACGAAGCGCGCGTGTGCATCTCGGAGGGCGACATCCTCGCGAATCCGCGCCGCCAGAAGCGCTTCACGACCGATCAGCGGTTTCGCACGCAGGAAGAAATGGTCGCGCTGTTCGCGGACATTCCTTCGGCAATCGCGAACACCATCGAAATCGCCAGACGCTGCAATCTGACGCTCGAACTTGGCAAGCCGAAGCTGCCGCTGTTCCCGACGCCCGACGGCCTCTCGCTCGACGACTATCTCGTGCAGCTTTCGCGGGAAGGTCTCGAAAAGCGCCTCGTGCAGCTGTATCCGAACGAGGCCGAACGCGAGCAGGAGCGCGCGCGCTACAACGAGCGGCTCGAATTCGAGTGCGGGACCATCATCAAGATGGGCTTCCCGGGCTACTTCCTGATCGTTGCGGACTTCATCAACTGGGCGAAGAACAACGGCGTGCCGGTGGGGCCGGGCCGGGGTTCGGGCGCGGGCTCGCTGGTCGCCTACGCGCTCGGCATTACCGATCTCGATCCGCTGCGCTACAACCTGCTGTTCGAGCGCTTCCTGAATCCGGAGCGCGTGTCGATGCCCGACTTCGACATCGACTTCTGCCAGCACGGGCGCGACCGCGTCATTCAGTACGTGAAGGAGAAGTACGGCGCGGATGCCGTCTCGCAGATCGCCACCTTCGGCACCATGGCCGCGAAGGCCGCGGTGCGCGACATCGGCCGCGTGCTCGATCTGGGCTACAACTTCACCGACGGCGTCGCGAAGCTGATTCCGTTCAAGCCGGGCAAGCACGTCACCATCGCCGACGCGATGAAGGAAGAGCCGCTCCTGCAGGAGCGCTACGACAACGAAGACGAAGTGCACCAGCTGCTCGACCTCGCGCAGCTCGTGGAGGGTCTCACGCGTAACGTCGGCATGCACGCGGGCGGCGTGCTGATCGCGCCGGGCAAGCTCACCGACTTTTGCCCGCTCTACACCCAGGGTGACGAAAGCGGCGTCGTGAGCCAGTACGACAAGGACGACGTGGAAGCCGTCGGCCTCGTGAAGTTCGACTTTCTGGGCCTGACCACGCTCACGATTCTCGACTGGGCCGAGCGCTATATCCGCATGCTCGATCCGTCGAAGAAGGACTGGTCGCTCGCCCAGGTGCCGCTCGACGACGCGCCGTCGTTCCAGATCCTCAAGAAAGCGAATACGGTCGCCGTGTTCCAGCTGGAAAGCCGCGGCATGCAGGGCATGCTCAAGGACGCGCAGCCCGACCGCTTCGAGGACATCATCGCGCTCGTGGCGTTGTATCGTCCGGGCCCGATGGACCTGATCCCGAGCTTCTGCGCGCGTAAGCACGGCCGCGAAGTGGTGGAGTACCCCGATCCGCGTGTCGAACCTGTTCTGAAAGAGACCTACGGCATCATGGTCTACCAGGAGCAGGTGATGCAGATGGCGCAGATCATCGGCGGCTACTCGCTCGGCGGCGCGGACTTGCTGCGTCGCGCGATGGGCAAGAAGAAGCCCGAGGAAATGGCCAAGCACCGCGAGATTTTCGCGGAAGGCGCAGCGAAGAACGGCCTCACGCGCGAGAAGGCGGACGAGACCTTCGACTTGATGGAGAAGTTCGCGGGCTACGGCTTCAACAAGTCGCACGCGGCCGCTTACGCGCTCCTCGCTTATCACACGGCGTGGCTCAAGGCGCACCATCCGGCCGAATTCATGGCGGCGAATATGTCGCTCGCCATGGACGACACCGACAAGGTGAAGATCCTCTTCGAGGATTGCCTGACCAACAAGATGGTCGTGCTGCCGCCGGACGTGAACGCCTCGGCGTACCGCTTCGAGCCGGTGGCCGACGCCAGCGTGGCCGAAGGCAAGCGCTCGCGCACGATCCGCTACGGTCTCGGCGCGATCAAGGGCAGCGGCCAGAACGCCATCGAAGAAATCTTGCGCGCGCGTGAAGAGGGCGGTCCGTTCAAGGACCTGTTCGACTTCTGCGAGCGCATCGACCGTCGTCTCGTCAATCGCCGCACCATCGAAGCGATGATCCGCGCCGGCGCGTTCGACACGATTCACGCGAACCGCGCACAGTTGCTCGCGTCCGTGCCGATGGCGATGGAAGCCGCCGACCAGGCGAGCGCCAACGCCATGCAGGCCGGCCTCTTCGACATGGGCGATGCACCGCTCGCCGCGCACGAACTGGTGGACGAGCCGGCGTGGGGCGAGAAGCGCAAGCTTCAGGAAGAGAAGGCGGCGCTGGGCTTCTACCTCTCGGGCCATCTGTTCGACGCCTACAAGGACGAAGTGCGCCGCTTCGTGCGCCAGAAGATCGGCGAGCTCAAGGAAGGGCGCGACAAGCTGATCGCGGGTGTGATCGCTTCGTTGCGCACGCAAATGACCCAGCGCGGCAAGATGCTGATCGCGCTGCTCGACGACGGCACCGGGCAGTGCGAAGTGACGGTGTTCAACGAGCAGTTCGAGGCGCACAAGGCGCTCTTCAAGGAAGACGAGTTGCTCGTCGTGCAGGGCGGGGCGCGCAATGACGCGTTCACGGGCGGTATTCGCTTCACCGTGGACACCGTGATGGATCTCGAGCGCGCGCGCAGCCGCTACGCGCAAGCCGTGAAGCTGCAGATGAACGGCAATGCCAATGCCGGCGCGCTGCGCACGGTGCTTGAAGCCTATCGCGCGAAGCCCGACGACTCGCTGCCGGCGCCTGCCGCGGAAACGCGTGGCCGCGGCGGCTTCGGGCGCGATCGCGGCGAGCGCGCGCATGCGGTCATTCCGAACGGGCTCGCGGTGCAGATCGCCTATCGCAACGATCGGGCGGAAGGCGAAGTGCGTCTGGGCGACGCCTGGCGCGTCAAGCCTACCGACGACCTGCTCGCCGCGCTGCGTGGCGAGTTCGCGGGTAGCGAAATCGAGATTGTTTACTGACGGGATCGGACGGTATGGCGGTCTTCACCGCTGCCATGCCGCGCCGTGGTTCTGCGAAACGCGCGTCGTTCAGCTCGCGAGTTCGGCCAGACCGCGTTCGGCGCGCACGGTGCCGTCCGCGATACGCACCTTGACCCTTGCTTCATTGGAGCTTGCCTGCGCGCGCGCTTGCTCGCGGTGCCACAGGTGGAAGATTTCCGTGGCATAGGCGCCGAGCTTGCGGTGCACGCCGCCATTGGCGAGCCGGGCCACGAAATCGGCGTCCTCGTGCCCCCAGCCGGTGAAGCTGGTGTCGAATCCGTTCACGCGCTCGATGTCGCTGCGCCAGGCGCTCATGTTGCAGCCCTTGATGCCGCGCCACTTGAACTGCTCGATCACGCGCCATTTGCGATCCGGCAACTTGACGAAGAGGGGCGCGATCTTGTTGACGTGGCCAGCGAGGCGTTGCTGAACCCAGAAGCCGAAGCCCCTATCCGCAAGCGGAATCGTCTGTGCGATCACCTGTTGCGTGAGCGTTTCGTCGAGCAGGATGCGGCTGCCGGTGATGATGGCGCGCTCACTCGCGAGTTGCCGATGGCGCGCAACGAAATCGTGCTGCGCGATGCAGTCGCCGTCGAGAAAGATCAGGTAATCGCCGCGGGCCTGCACGATGCCCTTGTTGCGGATTTCGGCGAGGCGAAAGCCGTCGTCCGGGTGCCACACGTGCGCCATGCGCACCGGACTCGACGCCGCACAGCGCTCCACGGTTGCGCGGGTCGCATTGGCCGAGCCGTCGTCGGCGACGATGATTTCGTAGCGCGTGTCGGACTGCGCGCTCAAGCTGGCCAGTACCCGTTCGAGCGCATCGGGCCGGTTGTAGGTGCTGACGATCACCGAAATCAGCATGTCGCGACGCGCGTTCATCGGCTCTCCGGCGCGGCGTCGCGGGCTTTTGCCGCCGCGGACTGCTGTGTCTCGAGGAGCATGAGCTTCAGGTAGCGGTAGTAGGTGCCTTCGGCGTTGGAGATCGCCAGCACGAAGCCCATCTTGCCGTCGAGAAAGCCGCGCTGAATGATCCAGCTGCGCACGAAGGACCAGAAGCCGTGCAGCAGCGCCTTGCGCAGGCCGCCGCGCTTGCCGCGCGCCGCGCCCTGGGTCGCGCCGTAGGTCGAATAGCTGTCGATTTTGCCGAGCACTTCGGAGAAGTCGCGGAAGCTGTAGTGAATCAGCGCCTGAGTGAGCGTGCCGACGCGCGCGTCGGGCGCGGCGATCACGCGTTCGTGCACGAGATCGTTCGAGAAGCGCGCCGCGTCGCGGCGAAAGAGCCGCGTCACATAGTCGGGCGACCAGCCGGAATGGCGGATCCACTTGCCGCAGTAGTTCGATTGGCGAGGCACGCGGAACAGGTCGGCGCCGTTCGACTTCACGCTTGCGAGAATTTCGTCGCGAAGCTGGGGGGAGACGCGTTCGTCGGCGTCGAGCGAGAGAATCCACGGGCCGCGGGCCGCGTCGAGCGCGCGCTGTTTTTGCGGGCCGAAACCGGGCCAGTCGGTTTCGACGACCGTCGCGCCGAACTCGCGGCAGATGGCCTGGGTGCCGTCCGTGCTGCCCGAATCGAGCACGACGATTTCGTCGACCCAGCCGTGCACGGAAGCAAGGCAGTCGCGAATATCGTGTGCTTCGTTTTTGACGATGACGATGACACTGATCGCATCGGGTTTGGCGCTGTCGTTCATCGGCGCTGGCTCGCGATGGCTGGAAGAAGGTGAAGAGGGTGGGAAGGCCGGCCGGAGCCGGCCTCGCGTTCGGAGAGCGCTTCGCATAGACGCTTGCTGCGCGCGCGTTCGTGCCCCGAAGCCGAATCGCTGAGTATATACAAAAACGCCGGCGACGACGAAACCGCCCCGGCGCCAGGCCCGTCCGGACGGATACATCGCCTCCTGGGCCGAACGTTTACAATGGCGTACCTGTTTGCCAGGGGGCGGGCAGATTACCCGCATTTTTTTCGAGGAAATTTTGGGCGAGAGATCAACCTTGAGCAAGCCGATCGGCTCCGACACCAAGTCGTCGCCGGTCGTGATTGGCCGGCGGCTGTGGCCGTATGTGAAGCCGCTTATGTGGGTGCTCCTCGCAGGCGTGATCGCGATGGCCGTGGTGGCCGCCACCGAAGCCGGCATTCCCGCGCTGCTCAAGCCGCTGCTCGATCACGGCTTCGGCACGCGCGGCGCTCCGCAAGCGAAGTGGCTGGTGCCCGTCGCGGTCATCGGGCTGGCGCTCGTTCGCGGCCTCGCCCAATACGCGTCCGGTTACCTGCTGCAGTACGTGTCGAACCGCGTGCTGCTCGCGCTGCGCCTGAAGATGTTCGAGCGCATGATTCACGCGAGCGTCGGCTTCTTTCAGCGCGAAACCGCGAGTACGGTCATCAACGCGATCGTGTTCGAGGTCAACCAGATTCTCGGCGTGCTGCTCGGCGTGCTGGTCACGCTCGTGCGCGACTCGCTCACGGTGATCTTCCTGCTCGGCTACCTGTTCTACCTGAACTGGCGGCTCACGTTGATCGTCGCGGTGCTGCTGCCGGCGATCGGCTGGCTCGTCAGCAAGATCAACCGGCGTTTGCGCCGACTGAACCGCGAGCATCAGATGCTCACGAACGACCTGTCCTATATCGTCGAGGAGACGGTGGGCGGCTACAAGGTCGTCAAGGTTCACAACGGCGAGACCTACGAAAAGGAACGCTTCGGCGAAATGAGCCGCCGCCTGCGCGGCTACCAGATGCGCATGACGGTGTCGGGCGGGCTCGCGCAGCCGCTCACGCAGTTCCTCGCTTCGATCGCGCTGGCGATCGTCATCACCATTGCCGTTGTGCAGGCCTCGAACGACCAGACGACGGTCGGCGGCTTCGTGGCGTTCGTCACGTCGATGCTGCTCGTGATCTCGCCGCTCAAGCACCTGATCGACGTGAATCAGCCGCTGCAGCGCGGCATGACCGCGGCCGAGCTGATCTTCGGGCTGATCGACGAGCCGCCCGAGCCCGCGGGCGGCGGCTTGCCGCTCGAACGCGCGCGCGGCGAAGTGGAGTTCCGCGACGTCTCGTTTGCCTATGGCGAGAGCCATCGCGTGACGCTCGACCATGTGTCGTTCCGCATCAATCCCGGCGAAATGGTGGCGCTCGCCGGCCCGTCCGGCAGCGGCAAGACCACGCTCGTGAATCTGTTGCCGCGCTTTTTCGATCCGAGCGGCGGCCAGGTGATGGTCGACGGCGTGTCGATCGCCGATTACGACGTGCATGCGCTGCGCAACCAGATCGCGATGGTCAGCCAGGACGTGGTGCTGTTCAACGACACGGTTGCGAACAACGTCGCCTATGGCCAGACGGCCGACCGCGAGCGCGTGGAGCGCGCGCTACGCGCCGCGAACCTGTGGGAAACGATCTCGGCGCTGCCCGAAGGCATGGACACGCTGATCGGCGATAACGGCATGAAGTTCTCGGGCGGCCAGCGCCAGCGTCTGGCGATCGCCCGTGCGATTTACAAGGATGCGCCGATCCTGATTCTCGACGAGGCGACCTCGGCACTCGATTCGGAGTCGGAGCGCCACGTGCAGGCGGCGCTGGAAACGCTGATGCGCGGGCGCACGACGCTCGTGATCGCACACCGCCTGTCGACGATCGAGCGCGCGAACCGCATCCTCGTGATGGATGGCGGCCATATCGTCGAATCGGGCACGCACCAGCAGCTGCTCGAGAAGGGCGGCATGTACGCGCACCTGCACAAGATCCAGTATCAGCAAAGCGCTGCCTGAGTCTTCCGGGCGATGACGCGGCGCGCGCGTTCAGGCGCGCCGCGGTCATGAAGGCGCGCCGGCGTGGGCCTGAGCCGTTACGTTTGGAGTGATCAGGCCGCCGCGGGCGCCGTAGCGGGCGCGTGAGCGGCGAGTTGGCGCAGCACCGCGCCGACGACTTGCGCGGGCGGGATGGTGTCCGCGTTGCCGCTGCCCTGCAGACCGATGGATCGGCAGGCTTCGGTCAAACGCAGCGCGGGCGGCTCTTGATCCCTGAACAGCGAGACACTGGGCGTTTGCGTGGTGTGGGCGACGTGCATCAGGCCGCCGTCCGCGCCCACGAACAGTTCGGCGTGCGCCACGATCTCGCGTGCCTGAAGGAACGCGAGCTGGCCGGTCAGCGAGCGGATGCGTACGCCAGCGGGCGCGCTCGCACACAACTGCTCCGCGATCTGCGTGCCGTTGTCGGAGCCGAGCACGACGATTTCCTTCGCGGCGCCGGCGGTGTCGTACTTGCTCAGCAATTCGACGACTTCGGGCCAGCGGTTGTAGGTGCGATCGGGGTCCACGCCGCCCGCCGCGATCGCGATGAACGGACGCGCCGGCAGGAGGCCGCGCACCGACTCGCGCGTTGCCGGCTCGCTGGCGAGATAGGGCTTGCTGATCGCGGCGAGCGTGTCGGCGTCGTGGCCGAGCGAGAACACGTCGTTGACGCTCGCGAAGCTGAAGCAGGTCTGGTTGCGGTCGGGGCCGTTGAAGTAACGGAACAGGCCCGCGTAGGGCAGCTTCGCGAAGTGCCGGGTCTTGATGCGAATCGACGGCAGGTTGTATTCGGAGAGCAGGATCGCGTCGTAGCGGCTCGCATCGACCTCGTCCGGATCACCGTAGACCTTGCCGAACACGTCGTCTTCGCTGAAAAGCGGCACCAGCGACGGCAACGCGAGGAGATCGATGCGCATGCCGAGGCCCTTGAGCAGGGCGCGGCCGGCCATGTCCATCGTCGCGTCGCCGAAGTTGCGTTTGGCGTAGACCCACAGGATGCGCTGCGAAGGGTCCAGATGCGCCTGTTCGAGGCGCAACTGGCCGTGCGCCTTCAGAAGAAATTGCTTGTGCAGGTATTTCTTCGCGATCTTGATGCGGGTGGTGCTGCGAAGAAACGGCTCCGGCTCGTAAGGCACGCCCCGGTAGGGGATCGTGCAGGACCGGGAAACTGCCCGATCGAGCCAGCGTGCCGGCGAAACCCACGAAGTGTTTGAGTTGGTCTGCTGAAACACGGGTCTACTTGATCTTCAAGATAACCTCTTATTATCACACGATAGCAGCTCGTGCGCTTGACGAAGAATCAGGGACGGCTTAATGGGCGACCACCGCGGGGTACGAACTCCCGCGGCAGTTCGGACAAGAAGAATGTATGCGTACAATATCGCGTTTCTCGTCATGCTTCGCACCCAAAAGCCGCGTAGTCAGGACGTCATGAGAGAACCCATTTCTTCAGGCTTGCGTGCTGGCCGTTCTCGCGGCGAGCACGCAATGCACGCATGCCAAATCTGACCCTTTCTAGGGCAAACCTTCATGTTCAGTATTCTGATCCCGACCTGGAATAACCTGCCGTACCTCAAGATGTGCGTCGACAGCATCCGGCGCCATTCTTCGTTCGAGCACGAGATTCTCGTGCACGTCAACGACGGCAGCGACGGCACGCTCGACTGGGTCCGTGAGCAGGGTATCCGCCATACGTGGAGCAAGGGGAACGTGGGCGTATGCCTCGCCGTGAACGACGTGGCGCGCCTCGCGACGACCGGGTGGATCCTGTTCATGAACGACGACATGTTCTGCACGCCCGGTTGGGATACGGCCTTCGTCGACGCATTGCGCGAAATCGGCCCGGCGCCTGCCTATCTCGCCTCGCAGATCATCGAGCCGACCGACACCGGCAACGGCCTCGTGACGGTCGCCCACTTCGGCACGGGACCTGCCGACTTCAACGAGGCGGGGCTGCTCGAATTCGCCGCGAAGATGAACACAGTGGACCGCAACGGCATCGCGCTGCAGCCGACGCTCGTGAGCCGCGAACTTTGGCTGCGCGTGGGTGGCTATAGCATCGAGTTCGGGCCGGGCATGAGCAGCGACGACGACTTCCTGATGAAGCTCTGGCTGGTCGGCTGCCGCACGTTCCGCTCGGTCGGCGCGAGCCGCATCTACCATTTCGGCTGCCGGACGACGGGACGCATTCGCCGCAACCGCGGCGGCCGCGAATTCCTCCTGAAGTGGGGCGTGACGCAGCGCGACTTCAAGTACAACTACATGGCCCGCACGGCCGACGCCGCGCCGGGCACGCTTGCGAACGTCCCGCGTCCCAACTTCGTGAGCCGCCTAAAGCGGGTGATCTACGCGTTCGGCCTTTATCCGACTCAGGATCTCGAAGCGTGGGAGCCCGATCTGCCCGCGCAGCTCCAGCACACCGCTTCGTTGACTGAAAACGCCACGCCGCGCCAGTAATCGCGCCAACGCCGACGGCGCCCTTCGGCGCCGGATCGCGCGGACTTTGCCTCGAATTGGAACAGTGCCTTAGGATTCTAGGGGTTAACCCTAGGGATTCGTGAGCATACGATGTGTACATCGGTCGCATGCACACACAGTCGCACGTCGACCGCCAATCCAACTGGAGGTCGTTTCCATGAAGTCCCTGATTCAAGCCGTTGCCGTCGCCACCGTTCTTGCCGCTGCCGCTCTGCCCACCGCTTCGTTCGCGCAGTCGCACTCGACCATCACGCGCGCCCAGGTGCGCGCCGAACTCGTGCAGCTCCAGCAGGTGGGCTACCGCGTCGGTGACGGTGACAACGCCCATTACCCCGAAGCCATCCAGGCCGCCCAGGCGAAGGTCGCAGCGTTGAATGGCGCAAACAGCAGCTACGGCGGCGTGGCGAACGCCTCGCAAGCGGGCGGCCGCGCCACGGTTTCGCCTGAAGACTGGAACGCGATGTACTCGCGCTAAGCCATCGCGGCGCGCGCGCCTTTTATGAAATCCGCGAAGGGGAAGGGTATACGTCAGACAGTGCGAGGCGCTTCGGCTTCGCTGTCCGCAGGTTCTGCGGCGTAGGACGTTTCCTCCAGCCGCGCGAGCAGCGTGCGGGCTTGCGCGAGCGTGTCGCCCGTCATCGGCTGGAACGCGAAGTGCAGCGATTTTTCGAGCTTCGCGAAGTTGCGCCGCGTGCTGCGTGTATAGGCGGGATCGTAGTGCTGCGCGACGAGCGCCTCGTAAAGCTCCGCCCGTCGATCTTCGTCGAGCAGCTTGCACCACGATTCGATACGCTCGCGCCCGTGCAGCGGCGTGAGCTTGTCCAGTTGCTCGCGGAAATAGTTACGTTCATCGAACAAATGTCCGTACTCCTCGAGCAGCAAGTCGATACGTTCTTTACGCGCGACGTCGAGTACGACACAAGGCGCGGCATGCAGACGTTCGACGAGCGCGGGCGGCAGCGTGATGACGCCGATGCGTCGGCTCTCGGCTTCGACGAACACGGGCCGCGTGGCGTCGAAACCGCGCAGCGTCTGCACGAGCGCCGTATCGAACGACTTTTGCGACGGCTGCGCCCGCTGGGGCAGCGCACCCAGCAACGAGCCGCGATGCGCGGCGAGCCCTTCGAGATCGAGCATCTGCGCGTTCGCTTGTCCCAGCGCCTTCAACAGGCGCGTCTTGCCGCTACCCGTCGGGCCGGCCACCACGATATAGCGAAAGCCTTCAGGCAGTGTGCCAAGCGCTTCCACGACCGTATGCCGGTACGCCTTGTATCCGCCATCCAGCTGACGCGCGCGCCAGCCGATCATGTTGAACCACGCCGTCATCGAGCCGGAACGCTTGCCGCCGCGCCAGCAATAGATGAGCGGGCGCCAGTTGCGCGGACGGTCGGCGAACAACGTGTCGAGATGCATGCCGATATTGCGCGCCACCATGGCCGCGCCCACGCGCGTCGCCTCGAAGGGCGAGTCCTTGTACATGGTCCCGACGATCACGCGCTCCTCGTTGCTGAGCACGGGTGCGTTGATCGCGCCGGGAATGTGGTCCTCGGCAAATTCGAGCGGCGTTCGTACATCGACGATCTCGTCGAATTCGCCGATCTGTTCAATGGTGACGCGCTGGTGATTCAACTGCGATGCTCCGGTGATGCCTGCCACGGCGTCGCGCTACATGAGCACGATGTCGTACTGTTCCTGACTCAAATTCGACTCCACCTGCAGCGAAACCGGCTTGCCGATGAAGTCGATCAACATGGCGAGATGCTGCGACTCTTCCTCGAGAAAGAGGTCGATCACCTGCTGTGAAGCGACCACGCGAAACTCGCGCGGATTGAACTGGCGCGACTCGCGCAGAATTTCACGCAGCACGTCATAGCAAACGGTGCGTGCGGTCTTCACCTGGCCTTTGCCGAGGCAAGTCGGGCAAGGCTCGCACAGCACATGCGCAAGCGATTCGCGCGTGCGCTTGCGCGTCATCTCCACGAGTCCCAACTGCGAGAAGCCGTTCACGGTCACGCGCGTGCGATCGCGCGAAAGCGCCTTCTTCAGCTCGCCGAGCACCTGGTCGCGATGCTCGATGTTCTCCATGTCGATGAAGTCGATGATGATCACGCCGCCCAGATTGCGCAGACGCAATTGCCGCGCGATCGTATGCGCCGCTTCGAGATTCGTCTTGAAGATCGTGTCGTCGAAGTTGCGCGCGCCGACATAGCCGCCCGTGTTCACGTCGATGGTCGTCATCGCCTCGGTCTGGTCGATCACGAGGTAGCCGCCGGACTTGAGGTCCACGCGGCGCGAGAGCGCACGCTGGATTTCGGCTTCGATGTTGTAGAGATCGAAGAGCGGCCGCTCGCCCGAGTAGTGATGCAGCTTCGGCAGCACGGCTGGCGTGAATTCGGTGGCGAACTCGGTGAGCTTCTGGAACGTTTCGCGCGAATCGACCTGAATGCGCGAGGTCTCGTCGTTCACGAAGTCGCGCAGCACGCGCTGCGCGAGATTCAGGTCTTGATACAGCAGGCTCGTGGCGGGCAGGCGCTGCGCCTGGGCGAGTATCGTCGCCCACGTCTTGCGCAGATACGCGACGTCCGCCGCAAGCTCTTCGCTCGTGGCGTCTTCGGCGATGGTGCGCACGATATAGCCGCCTTTTTCGTCGGCGGGCAGCACGGCCGTAAGGCGCGCGCGCACCGCTTCGCGCTCGGCCTCGCTCTCGATCTTCTGCGAGATGCCGATGTGCGGTTCCTGCGGCAAATAGACCAGCGTGCGCCCCGCAATGCTCACCTGCGTGGAAAGCCGTGCGCCCTTGGTGCCGATCGGATCCTTCACGACCTGCACCATGAGCGTTTGCCCTTCGAACACCGTCTTTTCGATGGGCTGATGATGCACCGGCGCATGCGCTTCGCCGGCAATGCGCGGATGCCAGATATCGGCCACATGAAGGAACGCGGCGCGCTCGAGACCGATGTCGATGAACGCGGACTGCATGCCCGGCAGCACCCGCACGACCTTGCCGAGATAGACGTTGCCGACGCGCCCGCGCGACAGCGTGCGCTCGACGTGAAGCTCCTGTACTGCGCCTTGCTGGACCAATGCGACGCGCGTCTCCTGGGGCGTGACGTTGATCAGGATTTCTTCGTTCATGATTTGTTCTAGAAGTCGATGCCCGCGGCGCGCAGGAGGGCGGCCGTTTCGAATAGTGGCAAACCCATGATACCCGAATAGGACCCGTCGATTCGCTCGACGAATTCCGCCGCGCGGCCCTGTATGCCGTACGCGCCGGCCTTGCCGAACGGCTCGCCGCTCGCCACGTAGCGCGCGATCGCGGCGGGCAGCGCCGGGGCGAAGCGCACGTGCGAGCGCGAGACCGCGACGGGCAGGCACACCCCTTCGGCGTTGACCACGGCCACCGCCGTGAGCACTTCGTGCTCGCGTCCGGCGAGGCGCTCGAGCATCGCATACGCTTCGGCTGCATCGTGCGGCTTGCCGAGAATATGGCCGTCGATGGAGACCGTGGTGTCGGCGGTCAGAATCGGCGCGTGCCTGTGCGCGCCTGCGACGAGGCGCGCGCGGGCGGCGTCGGCCTTGGCGGCGCACACGCGCTCGACATAAACGGCGGCTTGCTCGCCGGGCAGCGCGATTTCGAGCGCTTCGGCGTCTTCGTCGGGGCGCGGCAGCAGCAGTTCGAAGCGCACGCCGAGCTGCTGCAGCAGCTCCTGGCGGCGCGGGCTCTGCGAGGCGAGATAGACGAACGGATAGGGCGCGTTGGTGGGCATCGGAGCGTCTTTGTCGTTACGGACTTCGGGTTGACGTGCGCGGCCGCCATGTCGGGCGCAAGCGGGGCTCGAGCGGGGGGGCGCAAGCGGGGCGCCGGCGCACGACGAGAGGCGGCGCGGGCGCACTGTAAACCTGCATCACACGCGATGATAGGGGTGATTCTGCGTGATGGTCCACGCGCGGTAAAGCTGCTCGGCGAGCAGCACGCGCACCATCGCATGCGGCAGCGTGAGGGAGGACAGGCGCAGGAGCGTGTCGGCGCGCGACTTGAGTTCGGGGTCGAGGCCGTCCGCGCCGCCGATCAGGAACGCCACGTCGCGGCCGTCCTGCTGCCACAGCGGCAGCGTCTTGGCGAGCTGCATCGTGGTCCAGTCGCGGCCGTGTTCGTCGAGCGCGACGATGCGCGCGTTCTTCGGCAGCGCGGCCTCGATGCGCGTGCGCTCGGCCGCCATGACGCTCTCGGCCGAGCGGCCCGACGAACGCTGCTCGGGCTTCACCTCGCGCAGCTCGATGCGCAGCTCCGGCGGCATGCGCTTCGTATATTCCTCGAAGCCCGCGGCGATCCAGTCCGGCATCTTGTGGCCGACGGCGACGATATGCAGTTTCATCGTGCGGGTCGATGGTCGTTCGCGAACGCGCCGCGCTTACTTTGCGGTCTTACGCGCGGGGCTCTTGCGCGCGGGCTTCTTCACGGCCGGCGCGGCTTCTTCGTCTTCGTCCTCGCCGTCCATCGGCTCGCTCGGGCGTGCGCCCACGAAGCCCGTGCTGGCGGCGAGCTTCACGCGCACCGGCTTGTCGCCCCAGATTTCCTCGAGGTTGTAGTACTGGCGCAGCGCGGGCTGGAGGATGTGGACGACCGCGTCGCCGCAATCCACGAGCACCCATTCGCCGATGTCCTCGCCTTCCGTGCTGATGATGTCGCCGCCGGCTTCCTTGACCTTCTCGCGCACGCTGTTGGCGAGCGCCTTGGTCTGGCGGTTCGAGGTGCCGCTCGCAACGACCACGCGGTCGAACAGCTCGGTCAGATGGCTCGTGTTGAAGACGCGGATGTCTTGCGCCTTGACGTCTTCGAGACCGTCGACGATGGCGCGTTGAAGTTTGCGGATGTCCATAGTTACCCGTGATGCAGATAGAGATGATGTTGAAGGATATAGTCCCACACGGCCGCGGGAAGCTTGTCGGCGGCGGTGCCGCGACGTTGCCCGCTTGCCACGCAGGCGGGCAGGTCGCGCCGGATTTCGGTCGCCGAAACGTCGAGCGCGAGCGTTTCGTCGACCAGCAGGTGGCCGTACGGCGTGGTCGCAAGCGCGGCGGCGCTTGCGCGGCGAGCGGTGGCTTCGCGCGCGACTTCAGGCGGCAGCGCCGCGAAGTCTTCGTCAAAGCCGAAGCCGGGGCGGCTCGCCACGGCCAGATGCGCGAGCGAGAAAAGCGCGCGCCATTCGTGCCACGAATCGAGGTGCAGCAGTTGATCGGCGCCCATTAACAGCGTGAGCGCCGCTTTCGCGTTGCTCGCGTTGCCGTCGACGTCGCGTCGCGCACGCCAGCGGCGCAGCGTTTCCACTGTGTAGGTCGGGCCGTTGTGCTCGATTTCGTCGGCATCCACTGTCACCGTCACGCCCGGCAGCGCGAGCGAGGCAGTGGCGGCACGCGTCATGGCGAGCCGATGCTGCGCCGCGGTAACACCGGGCTTTTGCCACGGTTGTCCGGCGGGCAGCAGGATCAGCTCGTTCAGGCCCAGCACGCGCGCAAAATGGCGCGCGAGCGCGAGGTGGCCCTCGTGGATCGGATCGAACGTGCCGCCGAGCAGCCCGACGCGCCGTTCGAGCGCGTTGGGCGGGACGGTGAAAGCGTGCGTCACGGCGTCAGACCCAGTCGCGCACGGGCAGGAAGTCGCTGTAGAGGCGCGCTTCCGGCGTGCCCGGCTGCGGCTGCCAGTCGTAGCGCCAGGTGGCGCCCGGCGGCATCGACATCAGGATCGATTCGGTGCGGCCGCCGCTTTGCAGGCCGAAATGCGTGCCGCGGTCCCAGACCAGATTGAATTCGACGTAGCGACCGCGCCGGTACGCCTGGAACTCGCGCTCGGCTTCGCCGTAGGGCGTCGCACGGCGCTTTTCGATGATCGGCAGATACGCCTTCAGGAAACCGTCGCCCACGCTCCTGAGCATGGCGAACGCCTCGTCGAAGCCGCCAGCGGCGTAATCGTCGAAGAAAATACCGCCCACGCCGCGCGCTTCGTTGCGGTGCTTCAGGAAAAAGTAGTCGTCGCACCAGTGCTTGAAGCGCGGGTACAGGTCCTCGCCATAGGGCGCGAGCGCGTCGCGGCACACGCCGTGGAAGTGCTGCGCGTCTTCCTCGAAGCCATAAAAAGGCGTGAGGTCCATGCCGCCGCCGAACCAGAATACCGGCGCCTCGCCCGCCTTGGTGGCGAGCAGCATGCGCACATTCATGTGCACGGTCGGGCAATACGGATTGCGCGGATGCAGCACGAGCGAAACACCCATCGCCTCGAAGCCGCGGCCGTTCAGTTCGGGGCGCGCCGCCGTTGCCGAGGGCGGCAAGGCGTCGCCGGAAACGTCGGAAAAGCCGATGCCCCCGCGCTCGAAGAACTCGCCGCCTTCGATGATGCGCGTGCAACCGCCGCCGCGCAGCTTCTCGCCGGGGCCGCGTTGCCAGTTGTCGGTGGCGAACGGCTTGCCGTCGAAGGCGCCGAGCGTGTCGGCGATCTGCGTCTGCAGGCCGGCCAGCCAGGCGCGGACGGCGGCGCTGTCGGGGTAGGCGCGGTTAGGGGTGTCGGTCATCGATGAAATGGGGACGGCAGCGCTCGGGCGCTGGAATCGGTTCTTCGTCGGGTTATGCGTTGGGTTACTCGGATAGGCCGCCCGGCGCGGCCTGACAGCGGCAGTGTAGCGCCGATCGGCGCGACGCCCGGTGCCAACGGCGGCCGCGCGGGCTGCATGCTGCGCGCGCTTCAGGCTGCTGCGTGGCGGATGGCTTTTCAGCGTACGAAACCGGCCAGACGAAAATGCCGTGAGCGCGCCGTTGCGCGGCGGCGCATGGCCGCTAGCTTTCTTTGGGGCCGCATCGAAAGCGGGCGGCCCCGGCAAAGCGCTGCGCTTACTGCTTGCGCCCCGCGGCGCGATAGCCAATGTCGTTGCGATACTGCATGCCGTCGAACGAGATGCGGTTCACGGTCTCGTACGCCACGTTCTGCGCGCTGCGCACCGAATCGGCGAGACCCACCACGCACAGCACACGGCCGCCCGAGGTCACGAGCTTGCCGTCCACCATCTGCGTGCCCGCATGGAACGTCACCGAATCGTCGGTTTCGGCGGGGATCTCGCTGATGCGGTCGCCCTTGCGCGGCGTTTCCGGGTAGTTGTGCGCGGCGAGCACGACGCCAAGTGCCGTGCGGCGGTCCCAGTCGAGCTCGACCTGGTTGAGCGTGCCGGCGATGGCGTGCTCCACGACCTTCGAGAAGTCGCCCTTCAGGCGCGCCATGATCGGCTGCGTTTCGGGGTCGCCCATGCGGCAGTTGAATTCGAGCGTCTTCGGGTTGCCCTGCGCGTCGATCATCAGGCCGGCGTAGAGGAAGCCCGTGTAGCGGATGCCTTCCTTCTCCATGCCCGCCACGGTCGGCAGGATGATTTCGCGCATCACGCGTGCGTGCAGCTGCGGCGTGACGATCGGTGCGGGCGAGTAGGCGCCCATGCCGCCCGTGTTCGGGCCCTGGTCGCCATCTTGCAGGCGCTTGTGGTCCTGGCTCGAGGCGAGCGCGAGTACGTGCTTGCCGTCCACCATGACAATGAAGCTCGCTTCCTCGCCCGCCAGGAATTCCTCGATCACCACGCGCGCGCCGGCGTCGCCGAGCTTGTTGTCGGCGAGCATCATGTCGATGGCCTGGTGCGCTTCTTCCAGCGACATCGCCACGACCACGCCCTTGCCGGCAGCCAGGCCGTCGGCCTTGATGACGATGGGCGCGCCGTTCTTCTCGACGTAGGCGTGCGCCGCCGCGGCGTCCGAGAAGGTCTCGTAGGCCGCCGTCGGGATGTTGTGGCGCTTCATGAACGCCTTGGCGAAGTCCTTCGAGCTTTCGAGCTGCGCGGCTTCCTTCGACGGGCCGAACACCTTCAGGCCGCGCTGGCGGAACACGTTGACGATGCCCGCGGCGAGCGGCGCTTCCGGACCGACCACCGTGAGGGCGACGGCTTCGCGCTCGGCGAAATCGGCGAGCTCGTGGATATCCGTGATGTCGACGTTGGCGAGCCGCTCGTCCTGCGCGGTGCCGCCGTTACCGGGTGCGACGTAGACGAGCTGCACGCGCGGCGACTGCGCGAGCTTCCACGCCAGCGCATGTTCGCGGCCGCCAGAACCGACGACGAGTAACTTCATGAGAATCCCCGAAAGACCAAGACCAGAAACAGTTGCGGCCGGCGCGCAGTGCGCCGGCCGTGAAAATCGCAAGCAGGAGGCGGGGCCGAACCAGACCTCGACGCGGCCTCCCGCGCCGACGCCTTATTCCTCGGCGATCGACGCGTTCGTGTACACATCCTGGACGTCGTCCAGGTTTTCGAGAGCGTCGAGCAGCTTTTGCATCTTCACGGCGTCGTCGCCCGTGAATTCGACCTCGTTCTGCGGCTTCATGGTGACTTCGGCCATTTCGGCCTTGAAGCCCGCGGCTTCGAGCGCGGTCTTCACCTTCGTGAAGTCGAACGGCGGGCAGACCACTTCGATCGAGCCGTCGTCGTTCGTCACGACGTCGTCGGCGCCCGCTTCGAGCGCGGCGTTCATGAGTTCGTCTTCGGGCGTGCCCGGCGCGAACACGAACTGGCCGACGTGATCGAACATGAACGCAACCGAGCCGTCCGTGCCCATGTTGCCGCCGAACTTCGAGAACGCGTGGCGCACTTCCGCGACCGTGCGGGTGCGGTTGTCGGTCATCGTGTCGACGATGACGGCCGCGCCGCCGATGCCGTAGCCTTCGTAGCGGATTTCCTCGTAGTTCGCGCCATCGACACCGCCCACACCGCGCTGGATGGCGCGGTTGATGTTGTCCTTGGGCATGTTGGCGTCGTACGCCTTGTCGACGGCCAGACGCAGGCGCGGGTTCGTGTCGGCATCGCCGCCGCCCATGCGCGCCGCGACCTGGATTTCCTTGATGAGCCGCGTCCAGACCTTGCCGCGCTTCGCGTCAGCAGCAGCCTTCTTGTGCTTGATGTTGGCCCATTTCGAATGACCCGCCATACCTTTCTCCGTCTCACGCGCCATGCGCGTGCAGTGTGCAATGTGCTGTTGTCGTTGCGATGTTCCCGGGTGCGGCCTTCGCGCGTCGTTCGCGCGGCGCGCGTGAATGTTGCGCGTGCCTCGCGCGTCACGGCCGCGCAGCACGATGTGCCGGCAGGATGGGACGCAGCGCCCGTTCAGGTGGATCTGAATTTTATCACGCCGGGACCGTCCGGCTTCGCCTGCCTACGTAACGTAACGCCAGACGATTGCCGGTTACGCCGGCCGCAGAGGGTGCTAAGGGGGCGGGATCGGGTGCGCCCGGCCAAGGCGGGGTAGGGGGAGAGGGCGGCCGGTTTTCGCCGACCGCCCCTGAGCAAGCTTGGCGCGGCTGTTAGTTTTTCGTGCCGAAGAGCCGGTCGCCGGCGTCACCCAGGCCCGGGATGATGTAGGCGTGCTCGTTCAGATGCGAATCGAGCGACGCCACGTAGAGCTTCACGTCCGGGTGGGCCTTCTGGAACACGTCGACGCCCTCGGGCGCGGCCACCAGCGCGAGGAACAGGATGCGCTCGCCGGACACGCCGCGGCGCTTTAGCACGTCGATGGCGTGCGCCGCCGAGTAGCCCGTCGCGACCATCGGATCGCAGAGGATGAAGGTGCGGTCTTCGAGGTCGGGCAGGCGCACGAGGTACTCGACCGGGCGATGGTCGTCGGCGCGGTACACGCCGATATGGCCGACGCGCGCAGAGGGCACCAGCTCGAGCAGGCCGTCGGACATGCCCACGCCCGCGCGCAGCACCGGCACGATGGCGAGCTTCTTGCCCGCGATCACCGGCGCATCGATTTCGACGAGCGGTGTCTTCACGCGGCGCGGCGCGACCGGCAGGTCGCGCGTGATTTCATAGCCCATCAGCAGCGTGATCTCGCGCAGCAGCTCGCGGAACGTGCGCGTGGACGTGTCCTTGTCGCGCATATGCGTGAGCTTGTGCTGGATCAGCGGGTGATCGAGGATGAAGAGATTCGGGAAACGGCTGTCCTGTTTCATGGCGGGGCGCACGAGGCTGCAAGGGAATCGGGGAATCGGTCGTGCCGTTGCCGCGCGAGCCCGAAGCGCACGCCCGGGTTGCGCGGTGGCGGCGAGCACGGGCCGCCGCGCGGCAAGCGCTCAAGGCTTGCGAGGGCGCCGGGCCGCGCTACAGGCGCAAGTATACGGTAAGCATGCGCGCACCGGCGCGCGCATGGCGCGTTGCGACGCGACTTCGCTCACGGGTTGCCGGGCCGCGCGCCATCGGCCTGCCATCGGCCTTCCACGCGTCGCGCCCGATTCTTCTAGAATCCCAAAAAGGTCGCAGGGCGGGACGGAGCAAGGCTTGGCCGTATCCGCCCTGTCACAGGACGGTCATCCACGCAAAAGGACACGAAAACGATGGACATGGGCATCGCAGGACGCAACGCGCTGGTGTGCGCGGCCAGCAAGGGACTTGGGCGCGGCTGTGCCGAGGCGCTCGCCGCCGAAGGCGTCAACGTGACGATCGTCGCGCGCACCGCGCAGACGCTGGAAGAAACCGCCGCGCAGATCCGCAAGAGCACGGGCGTGGACGTCAAGGCGGTGGCCTGCGACATCACGACCGAAGCGGGCCGCGCCGCCGCGCTCGCGGCGTGTCCGTCGCCGGATATCCTGGTGAACAACGCGGGCGGGCCGCCGCCGGGCGACTTCCGCAAGTACACCCACGAGGCGTGGATCGCGGCGCTCGAAGCGAACATGCTCACGCCGATCGCGCTGATCCAGTCGACCATCGACGCCATGATCGCGCGCGGGTTCGGGCGCATCGTCAACATCACGAGTTCGTCGGTGAAGGCCCCGATCGACGTGCTCGGCCTCTCGAACGGCGCGCGCTCGGGCCTGACGGGCTTCGTCGCGGGCGTGGCGCGCCAGGTCGCGGCCACGGGCGTCACGATCAACAACCTGCTGCCGGGCGCGTTCGACACCGACCGCATCCAGGCCACCATCGTCGCGCAGGCGAAGGCGAGCCAGATTTCGGAAGAGGAAGCGCGAGCGCGCCGCATGAAGGCGATTCCGGCCGGACGTTTCGGCACGCCCGAGGAATTCGGCCGCGCCTGTGCGTTCCTGTGCAGCGTGCACGCGGGCTATATCACCGGGCAGAACTGGCTGATCGACGGCGGGGCTTATCCGGGCACCTACTGATATCGAGTCAGCGTTGGGCAGCAGCGGCGCCTTTGGCGCCGCATCACGACACGCATCACGACACGCATCACGACACGCATCACGACACGCATCACGACAATTACGCACGCAAACCACACGTCAAGGAGAGTTACGCCATGCCAACCCGCGTCGCACTGATCGCGCACGACCACAAGAAGGATGACATCGTCAAACTGGCGACCGAATACGTCGATACGCTGCGTCACTGCGAGATCGTCGCGACCGGCACGACCGGCTCGCGCATCGAGGCCGCGACGGGCGTGAACGTCGAGCGCATGCTCTCGGGCCCGCACGGCGGCGACCTGCAGATCGGTGCGCGGCTCGCGGAAGGCAACGTCGACATCGTGATCTTCCTGCGCGACCCGATGACCCCGCAGCCGCACGAACCCGACATCAACGCGCTCGTGCGCGCATGCGACGTGCACGACGTGCCGTGCGCAACCAACATCTCGACGGCGCGCATGCTGCTCGACGTGCTCACGCTGCGCCAGAAGAACGCGGTCTGACGCGCGCCGCGGAGCCCGATTTCAGGAAACCCGCCAGGACAACACCAAGGAGACGTGATGACCAAGGCAATCCGATACGACAAGACCGGTGGCCCCGAAGTGATGAAGTGGGTCGATGTCGACGTGGGCGAGCCGGGCGAGGGCGAGGTGCGCTTGCGCCAGACCGCCTGCGGCCTCAATTACATCGACGCGTATTTCCGCACCGGGCTGTACCCGCAGCCGCTGCCGGCAGGCCTCGGCATGGAAGCGGCCGGCGAGGTGACGGCGGTGGGCAGTGGCGTGAGCGCGCTGAAAGTGGGCGATCGCGTGGCTTACGTCGCGCGTCCGCCGGGTGCCTATGCCCAGGAGCGCGTGCTGCGTGCCGACCAGGTGATCAAGCTGCCCGACGCGATCAGCGACGAAGCGGCGGCCTCGATCATGCTGCAGGGCCTCACCGCGCAATACCTGCTGCGTCGCACGTATCGCGTGAAGGCTGGCGACACCATCCTCATCCAGGCTGCGGCGGGCGGCGTGGGCCTGCTCGTGTGCCAGTGGGCGAAGGCGCTGGGCGCGACCGTGATCGGCACCGTGGGCTCGGACGAGAAGGCCGCGATTGCGAAGGCGCACGGCTGCGATCATCCGATCGTCTACACGCGCGAGGACTTCACGGCGCGCGTGCGTGAGATCACGAACGGTGCGGGTGTGCCCGTGGTGTACGACTCGATCGGCAAGGACACCTACACGAAGTCGCTCGACTGTCTTGCGCCGCTCGGCATGTTCGTGAGCTTCGGCAATGCATCGGGGCCGCTGCCGCCGCTCGATTCGTCGGAGTTCGCCGGGCGCGGCTCGCTCTTCTTCACGCGCCCGACGCTCTTCACGTATATCGCGAAGCGCGCCGACTACGAGGCGATGGCCGCCGAACTGTTCGACGTGGTGTCCTCGGGCAAGGTCAAGACGTCGATCAACCAGCGCTACGCGCTCAAGGACGTCGGGCAGGCCCACGCCGGTCTCGAAGCGCGCAAGACTACCGGTTCGACCGTGCTGATTCCGTGACATGACCATTGATGCACTGCTGCGCCGCATGGGACATGCTCCGGCGCCGGCGCATTGATTCGACCTTTACGTTTCTTGACTCCGTCATGGAGACCCAAAAGGCGCGCAACGCCAACGTTGCGCGCTTTTTTTCTTTGTGCCCCGGCCCGTGATCGCGTCCGCGTTTACGCGCTTTTTATACGAGCGCCAAGACCTTTGATCCGGATTTAATGCCGCAGCGGGTAACTTTCAGCCATCCGTCATCCGCGAATGGAGAACACGACAATGGATGTGCTGTATATCGGGGGGCTGGTGGTTTTCGCCGCGCTCACATACGCGTTGATCGCGGGCTGCGAGAAGCTCATGCAGTACCGCCGCGATCAAGGTGCGAAGGGGGTGCGCCCATGACCTGGATCTTCTGGCTATCGGGGGCGGCAACGCTGTTGCTGTTCGTTTATCTCGTCCATGCGCTGCTGCGCGCGGAGGATATCGAATGAACGCCAACAATCTGCTCCAGGCGGGGATTTTCCTCGTCATTCTGCTCGCGCTCGCGGTGCCTGTATCGGGCTACATGACGCGCGTTCTCGACGGACGCTCGCGCGTCGTGCGGCTCTTCGCGCCGCTCGAAAACTTCCTCTATCGCATCGCCGGCGTCGATCCGCAGGCCGAGATGAACTGGAAGCGCTATGCGCTCGCCACCATCTCGTTCAACGTGCTCGGCGTGGGCTTTCTCTATGTGCTGCTGCGCATTCAGGGCTGGCTGCCCGGCAATCCGCAGCAGTTCGGCGCGATGACGGTGGACGGCGCGTTCAACACGGCCGTGAGTTTCGTCACCAACACCAACTGGCAGGACTACACGCCCGAGCAAACGGTGAGCTATCTCACGCAGATGCTCGGCCTCACCGTGCAGAACTTCCTGTCGGCGGCGACGGGCATCGTGGTCGTGATCGCGCTGATCCGCGGCTTTGCACGCCACTCGGTACAGACCATCGGCAACTTCTGGGTCGACCTCACGCGCACGACGCTCTACATCCTCGTGCCGATGTCGGCGATCATTGCTGGGCTCCTGATGAGCCAGGGCATGATCCAGAACTTCAAGGCGTATCAGGACGTGCCGGTGCTGCAAACCACGACCTACGCCGCGCCGAAGCTCGACGCCCAGGGCAACCCGGTGAAGGACGCGAAGGGCAATCCCGAGACGGTGGACACGAAGGTCACGTCGCAGACGCTCGCCATGGGCCCGGTCGCTTCGCAGGTCGCGATCAAGATGCTCGGCACCAACGGCGGCGGCTTCTTCAACGCGAACTCGGCGCATCCGTACGAGAACCCCACGCCGGCCTCGAACGTCATCGAAATGTTGGCGATCCTGATCATTCCGGCCGCGCTGTGCCTCGTGTTCGGCAATATGGTGGGCGATCGCAGGCAGGGCGTCGCGGTGCTCGCGGTGATGACGGTGGCGTTCGCCGTGGCCGTGGGCGGCGTGCTGTCCGCCGAGCAGTCGGGCAATCCGATGTTCACGACGCTCAACGTCGACCAGCACGCCAGCGCGCTGCAAGCCGGCGGCAACATGGAAGGCAAGGAAACGCGCTTTGGCATCGCGCAAACGGGCATCTTCGTGGTCGCGACCACGGCGGCTTCGTGCGGCGCCGTGAACGCGGCGCACGACTCGCTCACGCCGCTCGGCGGTCTCGTTCCGCTGCTCTTCATCCAGCTCGGCGAGGTGATCTTCGGCGGTGTCGGTTCGGGTCTCTACGGCATGCTCGTGTTCGCGCTGCTCGCGGTGTTCGTGGCGGGGCTCATGATCGGCCGCACGCCGGAATATGTCGGCAAGAAGATCGAGTCGTTCGAGATGAAGATGGTCTCGATCGTCGTGCTGCTCACGCCGCTGCTCGTGCTGCTCGGCACCTCGATCGCCGTGCTCTCCGACGCGGGCAAGGCCGGTATCGCCAATCCGGGTGCGCATGGCTTCTCCGAGATCCTGTACGCGTTCAGCTCGGCCGCCAACAACAACGGCAGCGCGTTCGCAGGCCTGACCGTGAACACGCCGTTCTATAACTGGCTGCTCGCCATTGCCATGTGGTTCGGCCGCTTCGGCACCATCATTCCGGTGCTCGCCATCGCGGGTTCGCTCGCGAGCAAGAAGCGCATTGCTGTGACGGGCGGCACGCTGCCCACTCATGGCCCGCTCTTCGTCGTGCTGTTGCTCGGCACGGTGCTGCTGGTCGGTGCGCTCACCTATGTGCCCGCGCTCGCGCTCGGTCCCGGCGTCGAGCATCTGATCATGATGGGCGTGCATTGAACGGGGGCCTTCGCAACATGAGCGAAACGAAAATGAATCAGCATAGTGCAACTCGGTCCATGTTCGATCCGGCGCTGGTGCGCCCGGCCATCGTGGACTCGTTCAGAAAACTCAATCCGCGCACGCAGTTGCGCAACCCGGTGATGTTCTGCGTCTACGTGGGCAGCGTGCTCACGACGATCCTCTGGATCGCGGCGCTCGTGGGGCAGGCCGAAGCGCCCGCGGGTTTCATCCTCGCGGTCGCGCTCTGGCTGTGGTTCACGGTGCTGTTCGCGAACTTCGCGGAAGCGCTCGCCGAAGGACGCTCGAAGGCGCAGGCGGCGTCGCTTCGCCAGGCCAAGAAAGACGTCATGGCCAAGAAGCTCAACGAGCCGCATCCGAAGGCGCCGATCCGCATCATGACGGCGTCCGATCTGCGCCGCGGCGACGTGGTGCTCGTCGAGACCGGCGACACGATCCCGGCCGACGGCGAAGTGATCGAAGGCGTGGCATCGGTGGACGAATCGGCCATCACGGGCGAATCGGCGCCGGTGATCCGCGAGTCGGGCGGCGACTTTTCCTCCGTGACGGGCGGCACGCGCGTGCTCTCCGACTGGATCGTCGTGCGCGTCACGGCGAACCCGGGCGAAGCGTTCCTCGATCGCATGATCGCGATGGTCGAAGGCGCGAAGCGCCAGAAGACGCCGAACGAAATCGCGCTCACGATCCTGCTCGTCGCGCTGAGCATCGTGCTGCTGCTCGCCACCGCGACGCTGCTGCCGTTCTCGATGTTCTCGGTCGAGGCCGCGAAGATGGGCCACGTGGTCACGATCACGGCGCTCGTGGCGCTGCTCGTCTGTCTGATTCCGACGACCATCGGCGGTCTGCTTTCGGCGATCGGCGTGGCCGGCATGAGCCGCATGATGCAGGCCAACGTGATCGCGACTTCGGGCCGCGCGGTGGAAGCAGCCGGCGACGTGGACGTGCTGCTGCTCGACAAGACCGGCACGATCACGCTCGGCAATCGTCAGGCATCGATGTTCCTGCCGGCGCCCGGCGTGAGCGAAGAAGTGCTCGCCGACGCCGCACAGCTCTCGTCGCTCGCCGACGAAACGCCGGAAGGCCGCAGCATCGTCGTGCTCGCGAAGCAGCGCTTCAACATTCGCCAGCGCGACATGCATTCGCTGCACGCCGCGTTCCTCGCTTTCAGCGCCCAAACGCGCATGAGCGGTGTGGACATGCCCGGCCGCGAGATCCGCAAGGGCGCGGCCGACGCCGTGAAGAACTATGTTCAGGCGCATGGCGGCCGTTTCCCCGGCGAAGTCGACAACGCCGTGGACGATGTGGCCCGCCGCGGCAGCACGCCGCTCGTGGTGGCCGAAATGCATGACGGCGCCGCGCGCGTGCTCGGTGTGATCGAGCTGAAGGACGTGGTGAAGGGCGGCATCAAGGAGCGTTTCGCCGAACTGCGCAAGATGGGCATCAAGACCGTGATGGTGACGGGCGACAACCGCCTGACCGCCGCCGCGATCGCCGCCGAAGCGGGCGTGGACGACTTCCTCGCGCAGGCCACGCCTGAAACCAAGCTCGCGACGATCCGCGAACATCAGGCGCAAGGCAAGCTCGTGGCGATGACGGGCGACGGCACCAACGACGCCCCGGCGCTCGCGCAGGCCGACGTGGCCGTGGCGATGAACACGGGCACCCAGGCCGCGAAGGAAGCGGGCAACATGGTCGACCTCGACTCGAACCCGACCAAGCTCATCGAGATCGTCGAGATCGGCAAGCAGATGCTCATGACGCGCGGCTCGCTCACGACGTTCTCGATCGCCAACGACGTCGCGAAGTACTTCGCGATCATTCCGGCGGCGTTCGCTTCGACGTATCCGCAACTGCGCGTGCTCGACGTGATGCATCTGACGTCGCCGTCGTCGGCAATCCTCTCGGCGGTGATCTTCAACGCGCTCATCATCGTGATGCTGATTCCGCTCGCGCTCAAGGGCGTGAAGTACCGGCCGCTCGGCGCCGCGACGCTGCTGCGCCGCAATCTGCTGGTCTACGGCCTCGGCGGCATTCTCCTGCCGTTCCCGTGCATCAAGCTCATCGACATGGTGCTCGCCGCGTTCGGCTGGGTCTGAGCCGCGCAGGCAGACGCCCACGGATAGATACATAGGAAGCCAAAATGAAATCGCAGTTTCGTCCTCTGATCGTGATCTTCGCCGTGCTGACGGTCATCACCGGCCTCGTGTATCCGGCCGTGATGACCGCGTTCGGCCAGGCCGCGTTCCATCACCAGGCCAACGGCAGTCTGGTCGAAGTCGACGGCAAGGTGGTGGGCAGCGCGCTCATCGGCCAGCAGTTCGACGCGCCCCAGTACTTCTGGGGCCGTCTGTCGGCCACCTCGCCGATGCCGTACAACCCGGCGGGCTCGGGCGCCTCGAACCTCGGGCCGACCAACCCGGCGCTCGCCGACGAGATCAAAGGCCGCATCGCCGCCCTCAAGGCCGCGGGCACCGATGTCTCGCAGCCCATTCCGGCCGACCTCGTGACGTCCTCGGGCAGCGGGCTCGATCCGGAGATCTCGCCGGCCGCGGCCGCCTACCAGGTGGCGCGCGTGGCGCAGGCGCGCCATATGAGTGCGAACGACGTGCAGGCGCTCGTGGACCGCTTTACGAGGGGCCGCCAGTTCGGCCTCTTTGGCGAGCCGCGTGTGAACGTGCTCGAACTCAACCTTGCGCTCGACGGCAAAGAGGTTAGCTGAGCGGGAACGTTGAGCCGCGCCGCACGCTCGACGCCTCGCGCGTCGCGCGTGCGGTTTGCCATTTCCGTGCCACGGTGAGACGATCATTCGTGCCACAGGTGCAACCTCCGTGAATTTCATCCCGACTTCCGCATGAACCGCCCCGATCCCGACGAACTGCTCGACCGGCTGCAGCGCGACGAAGAAAAACGCCGCCGCGGCAAGCTGAAGATTTTCTTCGGCGCGTCAGCTGGCGTCGGCAAGACCTATGCGATGCTGCAGGCCGCCCGCCGGCGCGCCGAGGAAGGCGTGGACGTGGTGGTCGGCATCGTCGAGACGCATGGGCGCAGCGAGACCGCCGCGCTCACCGCCGGCCTCGACGTGATGCCGCGTCAGCGTATCGCCTACCGCGGGCGGCTGCTGGAAGAGTTCGATCTCGACGCTGCGCTCGAACGCAAGCCGCAGCTCGTGCTCGTCGACGAGCTGGCGCATTCGAACGTGGCCGGCGCGCGCCACATGAAGCGCTGGCAAGACGTGTACGAACTGCTCGACGCGGGCATCGACGTCTACACGACCGTCAATGTGCAGCACCTCGAAAGTCTCAACGACGTGGTGGGGCAGATCACGGGCATTCGCGTCTGGGAGACGGTGCCCGACCGTGTGTTCGACCGCGCCGACGAAGTCACGCTCGTCGACCTGCCCGCCGAAGAACTGCTCGACCGCATGCGCGACGGCAAGGTGTACATGCCGGCGCAGGCCGAACGCGCGGTGCGCAACTTCTTTCGCAAGGGCAACCTGATCGCGCTGCGCGAGCTTGCGCTGCGCCGCACCGCCGATCGCGTGGACGCGCAGATGCGCGAGTATCGTGCCGATCGCTCGATCCAGCATGTGTGGCAGGCGCGCGAGCGCCTCGTCGTCTGCGTGGGACCGGGGCCCGAGGCGAACGCGCTGGTGCGCGCAGCCGCGCGACTCGCCGCGAGCCTGAAGGCCGACTGGATCGCCGTGTACGTGGAGACGCCGAAGCTCCAGCGTCTGCCCGACGCCGTACGCGAGCGCACGCTCGGCGCGCTCAAGCTCGCCTCCGAACTCGGCGCCGAAACGGCGACGCTCGCGGGCGAGGACGCCGCGACCACGCTGGTCGGCTACGCGCGGCTGCGCAATGTCTCGAAGCTCGTGGCGGGCGGGTCGCTGCGCACGGGCTTGTCACGCTGGGTGAAGCGCCCGTTCGGCGAGCGCCTTGCCGAAAAAGCCGGCGACGTCGATCTCACGCTCGTGCGCGCGAGCGCGGGCGAAGCCGTGCGTGGGGGCAGCGAGCCCGGGGGGGCGGCCAGCGCCGCGACGCGCGCCGCCAACGCCTGGCGCGATGCGCTTGCGGCGGGCGGCGCCGAGCGCTCGCCGCCGCGCGCCTACGGGGCCGCGCTCGTGATCTGCGCGTGCGTGACGCTCGTCGCGAACCAGCTGATCGACCGCATCGATCTCGCGAACCTCGTGATGCTGTATCTGCTCGGCGTGATCTTCGCGGCGACGAAGCTCGGGCGCGGACCGGGCGTGATGCTCTCGTTTGCAAGCGTCGCGGCGTACGACTTTTTCTTCGTGCCGCCGCGCATGTCGTTCTCGGTCTCCGATACGCAATATCTGCTGACCTTCGTCGGCATGCTGCTCACTTCGCTCGTCATCAGCCATCTCACGTCGAGCCTGCGCCGCGAGGCGAGCGTCGCGCAGCGGCGCGAACAGCGCACCGGCGCGATGTACGCGATGGCGCGCGAGCTGGCCGCGGCGCTGACCACGGAGCAGATCGTGGCGATCGGCAGCCGCCACGTGAGCGAGGTGTTCGGCGCGCGGGTGGCGCTGCTGCTGCCCGATAGCGCCGACAAGGTGCAGCAGAAGATCGAGGAGCCCGATCCGAAGATCATGCTCGACGCCGAAAACCTCGACATCGACGTGGGGCAGTGGGTGTACGACCAGCAAAAGCCCGCGGGCAACGGCACTGACACGCTGCCGGCGGCCGTCGCGCGCTACCTGCCGCTCAAGGCGCCGATGCGCACGCGCGGCGTGCTCGCCGTCGTGACGCGCGACGTGCGCGAGCTGCAGGTGCCCGAGCAGCAGCGCATGCTCGACGCGTTCGCCGCGCAAATCGCGCTCGCGCTCGAGCGCGTGCACTACGTGGACATCGCGCGCGACGCGCTCGTCAACATGGAATCGGAGCGCCTGCGCAACTCGCTGCTCTCGGCCATCTCGCACGACCTGCGCACGCCGCTCACGGCGATTGTCGGCTTCTCGTCGATGCTCGCGCAAACGCACGAGCCCGAGGATGCGCAAGACTCGCGCTCGGGCGAGCTGATCGAGGCGATTCACGACGAGGCGCTGCGCATGACGGGCATCGTCACGAACCTGCTCGACATGGCCCGGCTGCAGGCGGGCAGCCTCAATCTCAATCGTCAGTGGACGCTGCTCGAGGAAACCGTGGGCGCCGCGCTCGCCGCTTGCCGCCGCGTGCTTGCGCGGCATCCCGTGCAGGTGAGGCTGGAAGAAGGCTTGCCGCTGCTTCAGCTCGACGCCGTGCTGATGGAGCGGCTCTTCTCGAACCTGCTGGAGAACGCCGCCAAGTACACGCCCGCCGACACGCCGCTCACCATCGCGGCGCGGCGCGTGGAGGAGGGCGGCCAGCCGTTCGTGCGCGTCTCGATCGAGGACAACGGGCCGGGTCTGCCGCCCGGCATGGGCGAGCGCGTGTTCGAGAAGTTCACGCGCGGCGAGAAGGAGTCGGCCAAGCCCGGCATCGGGCTCGGACTCGCCATCTGCCGCGCGATCGTGGAGGCGCACGGGGGTACAATCGGCGCAGCCAATCGCGTTGCCGCCGACGGCCATGTGGAAGGCGCGACGTTCTGGTTCGCGCTGCCCGTGGAGTCGCCGCCGCCGCTGCCCGCCGATGTGACCGATGCGCCGGAGGCACACGAAGCGCTCGAGCCGCTCGAGCCCGCCGGCGATGCAGAACATGCGAGCGCCGCCGAACCTGTCAGAGGCGAATCCGTCGCACGGATGCCCGCCTCTCAAGAAAACGTCGATCCCAAACCCGCAAATGAGTGACCCGAGCATCGCCGTCGTTCTCATCGAAGACGAAAAACAGATTCGCCGATTCGTGCGCGCAACCCTGGAGGGCGAAGGCATCGTCGTGCACGACGCCGAGACCGGCAAGCAGGGCCTCGTCGAGGCCGCCACGCGCAAGCCCGACCTCGTGATCGTCGACCTGGGCCTGCCCGACACCGACGGCCTCGACGTGATCCGCGAACTGCGCGGCTGGAGCGATCTGCCCGTGATCGTTCTGTCGGCGCGCACCCAGGAAAGCGAGAAGGTGGCCGCGCTCGACGCCGGCGCCGACGACTACCTCACGAAGCCCTTCGGCGTGTCCGAACTGCTCGCGCGCATTCGCGCGCAGCTACGGCGGCGCAACCGAGGCGGGGCGAACGAGGTGCCGCAGGTGAGCTTCGGCGCCGTGAACGTCGATCTGGGCTTGCGCCAGGTCACGCGCGAAGGCGCGCCCGTGCATCTCACGCCGATCGAGTACCGCCTGCTCGCCACGCTCGTGCGCGATGCGGGGCGCGTGCTTACGCACCGGCAACTGCTGCGCGAGGTCTGGGGGCCGTCGCACGTGGAGAGCAGCCATTACCTGCGCATCTACATGGCGCATCTGCGGCAGAAATTGGAGCGCGATCCCGCGCAACCGGAGCACATCATCACGGAGACAGGCGTGGGGTATCGGCTGGTCGGCGTGCAGTAGGGCTGCACTGCGAGCCTGCACTGCGCCGGTGCTATCATTACAACTCTGTAAGGACGGCCTTACGGATTCTGACGTCATCGGGGACGGCCCCATTTTTTAAATGGAGCGTTCCCCATGTCCTGGTTTCTTCTTCTCGTCGCCGGCCTGCTCGAAGTGGCGTGGGCCGCCGGTCTCAAATCTTCCGAAGGATTCACGCGGTTCTGGCCCTCGGTGTTCACCGTGGTCACTGCCCTGGGCAGCTTCGTCCTGCTCGCCATGGCCATGCGTCAGCTGCCGCTCGGCACCGCCTACGCGGTGTGGACGGGCATTGGCGCGGTCGGCGCGTTCGTGTTCGGCATCCTCATGATGGGCGAGGCAGTGAGCGCCGCGCGCGTGGCAAGCGCCGCGCTGATCGTGCTCGGCCTCATCGGACTCAAGCTTTCTTCGGCCGCCTGATTAAATTCGCTGCGCATACCTCGATGCGGACCTGTGCCGCGGCCGCGCAACACCGCTGCGGCACCGCAGCGAGCGTGGCTATAATGGAACGGTCATAACCCGATAACCCTCCGCGCCGCATGAGCGGCGAGCGTGTGCGCACAGCGCCTGCTCTCCCGCTTTGCGCGTGGAGCGCCGGCGCCCCGGCCGCCCGCGCGAGGAGGCAAGCCATGCTGGAACCACTTTCGCTAGCAGCGGGCCTGTCCTGGGGCAGCGGCCTGCGTCTCTATCTCACGGTGCTGATGGCCGGCGTCTTGCAACGTCTTGGCCTGATCCATCTGCCCGACACGCTTGCCGCGCTCGCTTCGCCGTGGGTGATCGGCATCGCCGCCGCGCTCACGGTCCTCGAATTCCTCGCCGACAAGATTCCCGCGTTCGATTCGCTCTGGGACGCGGTGCATACCTTCATCCGTATTCCGGCCGGGGCCGTGCTCGCAGCCGGTGCGCTCGGCCATGCCGATCCGGCGCTGTTGACCGTCGCGGCGCTTGCGGGCGGCACGCTCGCGGGCACGGCGCATCTCGCCAAGGCGGGCACGCGCGCGTTGATCAATCTGTCGCCTGAGCCGGTGTCGAATGTCGTCACATCGAGCGCCGAAGACGGTATGACCTTCGTCGGCGTGCTGCTCGCGCTCTTCGTGCCTGTGCTCTTCCTCGTCATGCTCGTGGCGTTCCTCGTGCTCGCGGCCTGGGCGCTGCCGCGCCTGTGGCGCGGCGTGCAGGGCGGTTTTCGCGGCATGGCGACGCACATGGTTTCGCGGCTTTCGCTGCGAGGTCGTCACGATTGAGCGGCGGCGCGCCTTCTTCCTCCAACGCCAGATCTCCGCGCAGCGAAGGCGGCCCGGGCTTCGTGCAGGCTGAGCCGCCGGGCGCGGCTGGTGGCCCGGCCGGTCCTGGCGGCCCGCGTGCGCCGGTGGCCGTGCGCACCACACCAGGCTGGTCTGATCTCGTGCATCTTGCCGCGCGCATGACGGGGCGCGACTGGCGCGCGGGCGAACTCACCATGCTGCTGTTCGCGCTCGTGCTGGCCGTGGCGGCGCTCGCCAGCGTCGGTTTTCTCGCCGATCGACTGCAGCGTGGCCTCGAGCGCGATGCCCGGCGCATGATCGCCGCCGATTTCATCGTGCGCGCCGATCACCCCGTCGATCCCATGTTCGCGCGCGAGGCGCAGTCGCTGTCGCTGCGCACGGCGACCACGGCGATCTTCCCGAGCATGGTGAGTTCGGGGACGCCACAGGCCGCGGCAGCGGCGGGCGCTTCCGCCGCCCCGGTCGCCACGGCCACTCGTCTTGCTGCCGTCAAGGCCGTCTCGGCGGACTATCCGTTGCGCGGCGCGCTGCGCATCGCCGCGGCGCCGGGTGCACCCGATCACGCGGCGCAAGGCATTCCCCCGCCCGGCACCGTCTGGGTGGACGACGAACTGCTCGATGCGCTCAAACTCCATGTCGGCGACACGGTGAAGGTCGGCACACGCACCTTCACCGTGAATGCGCTCATCACGAAAGAACTCGACCGCGGCTTTTCGTTCGTGAACTTCTCGCCGCGGCTCATGATGCGCGCCGACGAAGTCGCGTCGACCGGACTGCTCGGCTATGGCAGCCGCGTGACCTACCGCCTGCTCGTGGCGGGCGCCGATCCGGCCGTCGCGCAGTTCGCGTCCTGGGCGCGTGCGCGCGTGGATGGCGGCAAGATGCGCGGCGTCGCGCTCGAATCGCTCCAGGACGGCCAGCCTCAGGTGCGCCAGACGCTCGACCGCGCGCGCCACTTCCTCACGCTGGTTTCGCTCCTGACAGCGCTGCTCGCGGCGGTGGCGATCGCCATGGCCGCGCATCGCTACACGCGCCGCCATCTCGACGCCTGCGCCGCGATGCGCTGCCTCGGCGCGAGCCAGCGCACGTTGCGCACGCTGTTCGTGCTGGAGTTCGCGGGGCTCGGACTCGTGGGCGGCGTAGCGGGCGTGGCGCTCGGCTACGCGGGTCATCTCGCGCTGCTGGCGTGGCTCGGTAATCTCATCGACGTCGTGCTGCCGCAGCCCGGGCCGTTGCCCGTGCTCGAAGGCATCGCCGCGGGCCTCGTGCTGCTGCTGGGCTTCGCGCTGCCGCCGCTCCTGCCGCTCACGCGCGTGCCGCCGGTGCGCGTGCTGCGCCGCGAGTGGGGCGACGAAGGACGCGCCGCGTGGGCGGCCTATGGCGTCGGCATTGCGCTGTTCGCGGGGCTGCTCGTGATCGCGGCGGGGGAGTTGAAGCTGGGCGGCATCGTCGCGGGCGGTTTCGCGATCGGGCTGCTCGTGTTCGCCGGCGTGGCGCGCGCGTCGCTCTGGTGCGCGGCGCGCGTGGCCCGCAGCGGACGCCTCTCCGGGCAGGCGCGCGCGGGCGTGGGTTGGCGCTATGCCCTGGCGTCGCTCGAACGGCGTCCGGGCGCTAGCGCGCTGCAGATCACGGCGCTCGCCATCGGCCTCATGTGCCTGTTGCTGATCGCGATGACGCGCAACGACCTCGTCGAAGGCTGGCGCAAGTCCACGCCGCCCGACGCGCCCAACGAATTCCTCATCGACATCCAGCCCGATCAGCGCGACGCCGTGGCCGCGTGGCTGCGCTCGCATGGCATTGCCGGGGCTGCCGGCAGCGATCTCCAGCCGATGGTGCGCGGGCGCCTCATCTCGATCAACGGCAAACCCGTGAATCCCGACTCGTACAAGAGCGAGGACGCGCGCCGGCTCGTCGATCGCGAGTTCAATCTCTCGTACACGACGAAGCTGCCCGACGACAATCGCATCGAGGCCGGCACCTGGTATGGCGACGCGGCCACGCCGCAGCTTTCGATCGAGCAGGGACTCGCGAAGCTCATCAACGTGAAGCCCGGCGACGTGCTCAAGTTCGACGTGACGGGCCTGGAAGTCACGGCGCCCGTGACGAGCGTGCGCAAACTCGACTGGGGCTCGTTCAAGGTCAACTTCTTCGTGCTGATGCCGCCCGAACTGCTGCGCGATTTTCCGGCGACGTACATCACGAGCTTTCACCTGCCGCCCGGGCAGCGCCAGGTCGTGGACGGTCTCGTGGCCCGCTATCCCAACGTCACCGCGATCGACATCGCGCCGATTCTCGCGCAGATCGAGCGTGTGCTGGAGCAGGTGATCGGCGCGGTGCAGTTCCTCTTTCTCTTCACGCTCGCCGCCGGCGTGCTGGTGCTCTACGCGGCGCTTGCGGGCACGCGCGACGAGCGCATGCGCGAGTCGGCGCTGCTGCGCGCGCTGGGGGCATCGCACCAGCAGGTGCGCGCGGTGCAGGTGGCCGAATTCGTTTCCGTGGGTGCGCTCGCGGGGCTCATGGCGGCAATCGGCGCGCAGGCGGTGGGCTCGGTGCTCGCCACGCACGTGTTTCTCTTCTATCTTCCGTTCGATCCGTGGCTCCTGCCTGCGGGCATCGCCGCAGGGGTGGTGTGCGCGGGCGTGGGCGGGTGGATCAGCTTGCGGCACGTGCTCGCGCGGCCGGCGCTGCAGTCGCTGCGCGACGCGTAGAGCAGCAACCCGCCGCCGCCCGCCACGCGCCGCTGTGCGAAAATCAACGATCTCCGGCAGTGCGCTGCCGTCCCTCTTTTTTCCCGATTCAACCGTATGACCGATCCAGCCGACGAAGCGCCGCAGAAACCCACGGCCTTCGAACTCGTCGGCGGCGAGGCGCGCGTGCGCGAGCTCGTCGACCGCTTCTATGACCTGATGGACCTCGAGGCCGATTTCGCGGGCATCCGCGCGATGCATCCGCAAACGCTCGACGGTTCGCGCGACAAGCTGTTCTGGTTTCTCTGCGGCTGGCTTGGCGGCCCGGACCACTACATCGAACGCTTCGGCCATCCGCGCCTGCGCGCGCGCCATTTGCCGTTCGCGATCGCCTCGTCCGAGCGCGACCAGTGGCTGCGCTGCATGGCCTGGGCGATGGAAGACGTGGGCCTGGCGGAACCGTTGCGCGAGCGCCTGCTGCACTCGTTCTTCGATACCGCCGACTGGATGCGCAATCATCCGGGCTGATTGACTGGGCCCGATTGTGCCGGTCCCTGCGCCGGTACAGTCAGGCGCTCACGCATCGCGGCCGTCCGGCGGGGCGTTTCGCCTCGCGGCCATAATGGCCCTTTGGCGGGCGTCCGGCTTTGAGCGGCTCGCCGTACGCAAAACAAGGAGACACCCACGATGACGACCACCCGCGCGCTCTTTCGCGAAGACGCCTATCTCACGCAGTGCGAAGCGACCGTGCTTGCCGTGGGCGAGGACGGCGTGCGACTCGACCAGACCGTGTTCTATCCGCTCGGCGGCGGCCAGGCCGGCGACGCCGGCGCGCTGGTGCTCGCCGACGGTACGCGCATCGAGATCGCCGACACGCGCAAGGCGAAGTTCGAAGGCGCGACGCCCGACGACGCGCTCCACGTTCCCGCGCCCGGCCAGGAGGCGCTGCTCGCGCGTCTCGGCGCGGGCGAGCGCGTGCGCGCCGAGATCGACTGGGCGCGCCGTCACCGGCACATGCGATTGCATACGGCGAGCCATCTGATGTGCGCGGTGCTGCCATATCCCGTGGACGGCTGCAGCATCACGACCGACTATGCGCGGCTCGATTTCGCGACCGTCGAGCCGATCGAGCGCGAGATGGTGGAGGCGCGGCTCGCCGAACTCGTGTCGGGCGCGCACGCGGTGGCGACCGAATGGATCACCGACGAGGAAATGGCGCAACGCCCCGAACTCGTGCGCACGATGAGCGTGAAGCCGCCGATGGGCCTGGGCCGTGTGCGGCTGTTGCGTATCGATAACGTCGATTTGCAGCCCTGCGGCGGCACGCATGTGCGCAATACGCAGGAAATCGGTGCGCTGCGGGTGGCGAAGCTCGAGAAGAAGAGCGCGCGCACGCGGCGTCTCGTGCTGGAACTGGCGTCATGACTCTCGACGCGCGTGCGCGCGAGGTGCTCGACTTCTGGTTCGGCGCGCCGGGTTCGGAGGAGTTCGGCCGCGAGCGCAAGATGTGGTTCCGCAAGAACGCCGCGTTCGACGCCAGGCTGCGCGAACGCTTCGGCGCGCTGCTCGACGCCGCGTGTGCAGGCGAGCTCGACGCATGGTGCGAGACGCCTGAAGGCGCGCTCGCGCTCGTGATCGTGCTCGACCAGTTCTCGCGCAACTGCCACCGCGGCACGCCGCGTGCATTCTCCGCGGACGACAAGGCGCTCGGCATCGCGCGCAGGATGGTGGCGAACGGCGCGGATCTGCGCCTGCCCACGCTGCAGCATCGCTCCTTCGCTTATCTACCGTTCGAACACGCCGAAAGCGCCGAAGCGCAGCACGAATCGCTGCGTCTGTTCGGCGAGCTGGCGAAGGATCCCGAGGGCAAGGGCTACTACGATTACGCGGTGCGCCACGCGCAGATCATCGAGCGCTTTGGGCGCTACCCGCATCGCAACGTGCAACTGGGCCGCGATTCCACCGACGAAGAAGCCGCTTTTTTGCGCGAGCGGGGTTCGTCGTTCTAGCAAAAGCCAGCGCGCGAGTTCAGCGTCCGCCGCTCACATCGAGCAGGGCGCCTGTGACATACGAGGCCGCGTCGCTGAGCAACCACGCGATCGTTTGTGCGACTTCGTCGGCGCTGCCGGGCCGGCCGAGCGGCGTTTGCGCGCCGAGCACGGCCGCGCGGTCGGGGCGTCCGCCGCTCGCGTGGATTTCGGTGTCGATGAGGCCTGGGCGCACCGCGTTCACGCGCACGCCCTGCGGGCCGAGTTCTTTGGCGAGCCCGATCGTCATCGTGTCGACCGCGCCTTTGGACGACGCATAGTCCACATATTCGTTGGGCGAGCCAAGCCGCGCGGCAGCCGAAGAAACATTGACGATCGAGCCGCCGTCGCCGCCGCGATCCTTCGACATGCGCCGCGCCGCTTCGCGTGCGCACAAAAACGCGCCGTACACGTTGACGTCGAACATGCGCTTCAGACGCTCGGCGCTCATGTCGGCGACCTGGCTGCCGGGCGCCACGATGCCCGCGTTGTTCACGAGCGCATCGATACGGCCATAGGCCGATTCGAGCGCGTCGAACATCGCGACGACGTCTGCCTCGCTCGCGACGTCGCCGCGCAGCACGCGCGCGTGGCCGCCCGCGCGGCCCACTTCGGCGGCGGTTTCGTCGGCGGCCGGTTCGTTGTGCAGATAGTTGACGCCCACGGTCCAGCCGTATGCGCCGAGCAGGCGCGCCGTCGCGCGGCCGATGCCGCGGCTCGCGCCGGTGATCAGGACAACCTTGCTCATCGCGATGTACTCGTCATGGAGGTAACTGCGCGTGGTGCCTGCGGATTGTCGGGCGAACGGCGCGATGCGGCCGGGTCAAACGTTCTCGCGCAAATCCGCCCACTTGTCCTTCGCGGGCGCGTGGTAACGCTTGAGCCTGGCGATCAGCGCCACGGGATCGCCGTCGGTTTGCAGCATGTCGCGGTAGGTCTGGCGCATGAAGCCTTCGCGCACCGTGTGATCGAGCAGCGCCATGAGCGGATCGTAAAAGCCGCCGATGTTCAGCACGCCCACCGGCTTGCGGTGATAGCCGAGCTGCGCCCACGTATAGACCTCGAACAGCTCTTCGAGCGTGCCCGCGCCGCCCGGCATCGCGACGAAGGCGTCGGAGAGGTCGGCCATCATCTTCTTGCGGTGGTGCATGTCGGGCACGACATGCAGCTCGGTGAGGCCCACATGGCCCACTTCCTTGTCCACCAGCAGCTTGGGGATCACGCCGATGGCGCGGCCGCCGCCCGCCATCACGGTGTCGGCGATCACGCCCATCAGGCCGACCTTGCCGCCGCCATAGACGAGCGCGAGGTTCGAGGCGACGAGCGCGCGGCCGAATGCCTGTGCGGCTTCGGTGTACACCGGATTGGCTCCGGGCGAGGAGCCGCAATATACGCAGACTGCTTTCATTCGGCTTTTGCCTTTATTCGCGGTTGTCCTTGGCGGCGCCCGCGCCTTCGCGCGGCGGCAGGTAGTCGTAGAACTCGCGTTTGGCGAGCTTGCCCGAGACGAGATCGTCGAACAGCTCGCGCGCGCGGCCGCGCAGATACGGTGCCATCAGCGAGACGATCTGCACGCTGACCTGGTGCAGCTCGTCGCGAATCGCTTCCTGGTCGTTGTACTTGCGCGGATTCATCACGAACTGGTACGAGAGCCAGTAGGTGGCGATCACACCGATATTGGTCGAGATCACGTCGATCTCGGCGGGCGTGGCGACCATGTCGCCGTCTTCCACGAGCTGCTCGCAGAACTGCTTCGCGAAGTGCACCTTGTGGCTGATGATCTGCTTGAAGTGCATCTCCAGCGTGCGGTTGCGCGCGAGCAGGTCGTTCAGGTCGCGATAGAGAAAGCGGTAGCGCCACGTGAAGTCGACCATGTACTGCAGGTACGCCCACATCTCGTCGATGGTGGCGCGATGGTCTTCGGGGAAGCGCAGACGCTTTTCGATCTCCTGCTCGAACTGGCTGAAGATGCTGTTGATGATGTCGTCTTTGTTGCGGAAGTGGTAGTACAGGTTGCCTGGACTGATCTCCATTTCCTCGGCGATGGTCGTCGTGGTGACGTTCGGCTCGCCTATCTCGTTGAACAGCTTCAGCGACAGCTCGAGAATCCGTTCGCGTGTACGGCGGGGAGGTTTGGCATCCATGTCGTCCGGCCCTGAAAATGCAGTGCCGGGCTCAGGCGCCCGCTCGTATGTTGCGGTGCGCGCGGCCCGGACGCGGTTGGTCGTTATAAGACTGTCGTTCGATTATAAACCGACGGCCCGCGCGCACCGACAGCTTGCGCCTGTCAGATGCCGGGGAGCGTGGCGAGGCCCCCGCGGACTGGGGGCATGGGGCGCTAGAGTACGCCGATTCCGTGCAGCAGCAGCGGGCCGAAACGGGGTACGAGAATCAGCCCCCAGGTCAGGACGCAGAGCAGCAAGGCGAGCGTCACCGCTGCGCTGCCCAGGTCCTTGGCGCGGCCCGAGAGCTCGTTGCGCTCGAGGCCGATGCGGTCCACCGCGTTCTCGATGCTCGAATTGAGCAGTTCGACGATCAGCACGAGGATCACCGAGCCGAGCAGCAGCACGCGCTCGACGGGCTCGACCGGAATGAACACGCCGATCGGCACGAGGATGGCCGCGAGCGTGAGCTCCTGGCGAAACGCGCTTTCCTCGCGGATGGCGGCGCGAAAGCCCTTGATCGAGTACTTGAGCGCTTTCCAGGCGCGGGTGATGCCGCGGTTGCCCTTGTAGGGGTTGAAGGGCAGCGGGGCGAGCGGATCGTCGGGGCCGAGCGGTTCGTGCAGATGCGGCGGCTCGGGCGGTTCCGGTGCGGCCGCGCGTGGCGCAGCGGGCCCGGTGGGCTTGGCTGGCTCGCTTGCCGATGCCGGTGCGGCTGGCGGCGCAACGCCAGATGCGGCAGCGGCGGAAGCGGCGGAAGCGCTCGCGCGCGGATCGAGCGCTTCGGCGGCGCGTGCGGCGCGCGTAGAGCCGCCGGCACGCTGGCTGGCTGGCGCATTGGAACTGCGTGCGCCCTGGGCGCTATGCGGCGGTAACGGAGGACGTGGCGTCATGGTGGTGCCAGGTAGTACCCCAGTATCGCACGCGTGCGACGCGGTTGCGCCGGGGCCGTCCGTGTCCCCGGCGCGCTCGCGGACAATCGAAGCGCGCACCATAGCCGGCCCCGCGCTCAGGCTGCGGCGCTGGAGGGCTCCATCGTCGCGCGCGAGCGCGGCTTCAGATGCGCCGCGAACTGCTCGGAGGCGGCGCGCCACGAGAAGCGCTCGGCCCAGGCGCGCGCCTCGGCGCGGTCGATCTTCAACGCTTCGAGGCACGCTTCGCGCAGGTCTTCGTTCATCGAACCCGCGCCGCCCGTGCCCAGCACGTCGATCGGGCCTGTCACCGGGTAGGCGGCCACGGGCGTACCGCATGCGAGCGCTTCGAGCAGCACGAGACCGAAGGTGTCGGTGCGGCTCGGGAACACGAAGACGTCGGCGGCCGCGTAGACCTTCGCAAGCTCGGGCTGGCTCAGGACACCCAGGTAATTCGCCTGGGGATAGCGCGACTTCAGTTCGGCGAGCGCCGGGCCTTCGCCGCACACCCATTTCGAGCCGGGCAGATCGAGCTTGAGAAACGCCTCGACGTTCTTCTCCACGGCCACGCGGCCCACATACAGGAAGATGGGGCGCGCCGTGTTCAGCACCTTGGATTCCATCGGCCGGAAGATGTCGAGGTCCACGCCGCGCGTCCACAGCACGACGTTCGTGAAGCCGAACTTCTCGAGGTCGGTCTTCACGACGGGCGTGGGCGCCATCACCGCGAGCGAAGGCTTGTGGAACCAGCGCAGGAAGCGGTACGTCGCCGAGAGCGGAATGCCGAAGCGCGCCTGCACGTACTCGGGAAAGCGCGTGTGATAAGCGGTCGTGAACGGCAGGTCGTGGTCGATCGCGTAGCGGCGCGCGGCGAGTCCGAGCGGACCTTCGGTCGCGATGTGGATTGCATCGGGCCCGAATGCGCTGATGCGTTCGTGCAGATGCCGCTTCGGAAACAGCGAGAGCTTGATTTCCGGGTAGGTGGGGCACGGTATCGTGCGGAACTCCAGCGGCGTAAGCAGTTCGACCTGATGGCCGAGCGCGATGAGTTCGCGCGTCGTGTTCTTCAGGGTTCGAACTACGCCGTTGACCTGCGGCTCCCATGCATCGGTCACGATCATTACTTTCATCGGTCGTCGGCCCTCTCGTCGTTCGGTAGTGCGGTTATGGCTGCTGCGTAACGGTATCAGTCGATACTCAGGCGGCGCTCACACGCGCCTTGCGCGTGGAGACCTGCGCTTCCGGCGCGCGTTTCACGGTCCAGTAGACGATGCGCAACTCGCCCTCGAACGTCTCGACGAGCGCGGACAGGCTCTCCACCCAGTCGCCGTCGTTGCAGTACAGGATGCCGTCGATGTCGCGGATCTCGGCCTTGTGGATGTGGCCGCAGACCACGCCGTCGCAGCCGCGGCGGCGCGCTTCGTCGGTCATCACGCGCTCGAACGAGGAGATGAAGTTCACCGCGTTCTTGACCTGATGCTTGAGGTACTGCGAGAGCGACCAGTACTGGAAGCCGAGCTTCGCGCGCACGCGGTTGAACCAGCGGTTGAGCAGGAGGATCAGCGTGTAGGCCGAGTCGCCGAGATAGGCGAGCCACTTGGCGTGCTGGATCACGCCGTCGAAGAGATCGCCGTGCACGACCCACAGGCGCTTGCCGGTGAGCGTCGTGTGAAAGGCTTCCTCGCGCACGTGGATGTCACCGAACGCGAGATTGCAGAACTGGCGCGCGCTCTCGTCGTGGTTGCCCGGGATGTAGATGACCTGGGTGCCCTTGCGCGCCTTGCGCAGCACCTTTTGCACGACGTCGTTGTGCGCCTGGGGCCAGTACCAGCCCTTCTTCAACTGCCAGCCGTCGATGATGTCGCCCACGAGGTACAGATACTCCGACTCGTTGTGGCGCAGAAAGTCGAGCAGATACGACGCCTGACAGCCGCCCGTGCCGAGATGGATATCGGAGAGCCAGATCGTGCGGTAGCGGGTGGGATCGGGATGGTCGTCGTCGTGGGGGCCGGAGGCGGGGGCGTCGTCGATCGACGAGGGCGGCAGGGGCGGGACGGGAAAGGTGGCTCCGCCGGGAGATGGGTGGAACGTGGCGGAGTCGGTGCCTCGTCCGGTGGTCTGCCGGAACAGGGTGGTCGCTGACGTCTTTTGGGCCATGGCGCGCGCGGCAGGTTGTAATACGCGCATTGCGCCATGCCGCCGTGACGGCAACATGACAGTCACGAGAAGGTCTCGTTACGCAGTCCCAGGGGTCCCGTGCAGCCGCTTTTCCGGCGCGATAGGGGATGTCGTGCGCCGGCTACGCCTTCGCGCCTTGTGGCGCGATTGCGACAATGCGCGTGCCCGCAATGCGGTCGTGAAGGAACTGGCGGTCGTGGGAGAAGCGGGCGCTCGCGGCCCAGATCACGAACCAGCAGGCAACGAGCGCAAGCGTGTGCGGAATCGAAAGATCGAGCAGCGGATGCAGCACAAGCGGCGGCAGGAACCAGAGCCAGGCGGCGAGATAGCGCAGCGTCGCTCGCGCGAGCGCGGGCGGCTTGCCGTCGGGGCCGACCACACGCAAACGCCAGGTCTTCATCGGCAGCGTCTGCCCGCCCTTGTGCCAGAAGCCGACGAAGTACGTGCCGGCCACGAAGATGATCCAGACTGCCATCGCGTTGTGATGCGTGTAGCCATTGCGCTGCTGCAGGACGAGGCTGAACGCGAGTCCCGCGGCGAAGACGACGCCGAACAGCAGCACGCTTTCGTAGACGAACGCGGCGAGGCGGCGACGAATCGAAACGGGCGCAGGTTCAACCGCGAAGACGGCGGCGGGCGGCAGGGCGGCGGCTTGGGCGCTTTCGGACACGATGGCGTCAGTTCGGGGACGGGACGTCCAAAGCATAACCTCGAAAACGCGCGCGGCGAAACGACCGCAACGCCGCGGCGGGGTTAACGAGGGTGCGAAGGGTGCGCGCGAGGGCGCCGCGAGCACCGGGTTGAGGCTTCAGGAGCCCTTGAACGCCGCGGGTGCTTCGGCGGGCGAGACAGGGATGGGCGTGGCGGGGACGAAGCTCCCGGCGGCGGGAATGCCCGACGCAAACGACGAAGCCACCGCCGGCTCGCCCGGCGCGCCGGGCGCTGTGGGCGCGAGACCCGAACCCGTGCTGCTCGCGCCAGCCGCGCCCGATGCCCCGGTGACGCCTGCGGGCGCGTGCGGCAGGCCGCGGTGATCACGCTCGTTGACGAGGCGCTGGATATCGCGGATCTCGCTCTTGTTGCCGCTGGGCGGGGCGCTCACGACGGTGGGCCGGCGCTTGTGCTCGCTCGCGGCAAGGCGTTCTTTCTGCTCTTCAGGCAGTTGCTGGTAAGCCTTCCAGGCGCGCTGGCGCGCCTGCGCCGGCAGTTCCTTGGAAACCTGGTAGTTTTCGCGCGCCACACGCCGTTGCTCAGGCGTCATGCCGACCCATTCCGCCATGCGCTCATGCAAGCGCTTCTGGGCGTCGGGCGACATTTTCGGGTAACGGGCGGCGATCTTTAGCCATTTGCGCTTGCGCTCGTCGCTGAAGCGGTCCCATTCGACGGCGAACGGCGCGAGCGCCGTGTGCTGCGCATCGCTCAGATGCGCCCACGCGAGCGGATTGGACTGGCCGGGCAGCGGCGCAAAGGTGGTCGTGATCGAATTATCGACCGGAGGCGCTTTCGCCTGCGCGGGCGCGCCAGCGGTGTTTTCGCCGGTGGGCTCGGGATGAAAGCGCGGGTAGGTCGCCACATACGACACCACTGCCGCGACCAGACATCCAATGACAACGGCCAGGCCGCGCTTGTAACTCACCCCGTCAGTCTCCCGCTCAGAGTCCTTAGTGCGCGCGCGTCAGATACGCGTTGAACCCGTGATCGAGGTAGGCCGTGAGCGGCAGGTCGTCGCTCAGCATGGCCGCGTCGATATCGGCGAGTTCAGCGGTGCGTTGCTGATCTTCGAAGTACGCGATGGCAAAGAGGCCCGCCACGAGTGCCGCGAGCGGCCAGGCGAGCGCGAAGCGCGCGAGCGCGGAACGGCGCCGCGCGGGCCGGGGCATGGGCGCGCCGGACAGACCGCCGACGCCCGCCGCGGCGAGCGCCGGGGCGCGTACGAGCACGACCTCGGCCTTTTTCTGGGCGAGTGCGGTCTTGCGTGCGGCGGCGAGTCGGGCGGTGGTGGCAGCGGGCAGGTTGGCGGCGCTCTCGTCGAGCGCACGACGCATTTCCCGCACGAACGCCAGTTCTTTATTTTCGAGGGCGGAGCTCATAGGGTGATTCCTTTGGCCTTGAGCGCTTGAGCCAGCGTGTGGGTTGCCCGCGAGCAGTGCGTTTTCACGCTGCCTTCGGAGCAGCCCATTGCGGCGGCAGTCTCGGCGACATCCATATCCTCCCAGTAACGCATCAGAAACGCCTCCCGTTGACGTGCCGGTAATTTCTGGATTTCGTCGTCGATCATCTGGAGCACCTGCGCGCGCTCGATCTGCTGCTCGCTGCTCTCGGCGCCAGCCGTACCCTGCTCGGCCTCGAAGGTCTCGAGGGGGTCGAATTCCTCGTCGTCGGCGTTGCCGAGCGACGAAAACAGGCTCACCCACGTATTGCGTACTTTCTGCCGACGAAAATAGTCGTGCATCGTATTTTGCAAAATACGCTGAAAGAGCAGGGGGAGTTCTGCGGCCGGGCGGTCTCCGTATTTTTCCGCGAGCTTGATCATCGCGTCCTGCACGATGTCGAGCGAGGCGTCGTCGTCCCTTACGGCGTAGACCGTCTGCTTGAACGCGCGTCTTTCGACGCCCGCCAGAAAGTCGGCGAGTTCCTTGTCTGATGCCATCCGTTGCAGGGCGCCGCCGCCAGCGTACGCGTAATCGTTCGAAAAATGTCGTAAAACTCGCGGATCGTAGCAAATTTTCGCGCCAACAGGCTAGCGGAAGGCCATGAGAATGCTTCGCATCATGGATGCGCCGGCCGTGATGCCTGTCCTGTCGGCCCTTGGCCGGCGCCGCGAGGCGTGCGCGCTGTCGCAACGTTCGTGCCCGGCTTCTCAATAATTGCTTGACCGAAAGGCACCGAGCCGCTATCTTCGACGGTTCGCAACATAAGTGACTAGTCTCAATTCGGATGTGGCCCAAGAAGCTCATCTGTCAACTGGACGCGCCGCTTGAACCCGAGCCACAAGCCCGGCAGAGAGCACCCGATCAATTTTTTGCCGAAAATTCGAAAGGTCAATGATGAACATGCCCAGCGCGGAATTCTCCACGTCGGTCCCCCCTTCGCAAGAATCTGACCCTCAAGCGCATACGTCCATCGGCGGAACCGTGCTGATGAAGGCGCTCGCAGACGAGCAGGTCGAATTCATCTGGGGCTATCCCGGCGGCTCGGTACTCTACATTTACGACGAGCTGTACAAGCAGGACAAGATTCAGCACGTTCTCGTGCGCCACGAACAGGCAGCCGTGCACGCGGCCGACGCCTATGCGCGTTCGACCGGCAACGTCGGCGTGTGTCTCGTGACCTCGGGGCCTGGCGTCACCAATGCGGTGACGGGCATCGCGACGGCCTACATGGACTCGATCCCGATGGTGATCATCAGCGGCCAGGTGCCTACCGCCGCGATTGGTCAAGACGCCTTCCAGGAGTGCGACACGGTCGGCATCACGCGTCCCTGCGTGAAGCACAACTTCCTCGTGAAGGACGTGCGCGATCTCGCCGCCACCGTCAAAAAAGCTTTCTACATTGCGCGCACCGGCCGTCCCGGCCCTGTGCTGATCGACATTCCGAAGGATGTGTCGAAGACGCCGTGCACGTATGAACCGATCAAAAACGTCACGCTGCGTTCGTACAACCCCGTCACCAAGGGCCACTCGGGGCAGATCCGCAAGGCGGTGTCGCTGCTGCTCTCGGCAAAGCGTCCGTACATTTATACCGGCGGCGGCATTATCCTCGCGGATGCGTCGCGCGAACTGAACCAGTTCGCCGATTTGCTCGGCTACCCGGTCACGAACACGCTGATGGGTCTGGGCGGCTACCGCGCGAGCGACCGCAAGTTCCTCGGCATGCTCGGCATGCACGGCACCTACGAAGCCAACATGGCGATGCAGCACTGCGACGTGCTGATCGCGATCGGTGCGCGCTTCGACGACCGTGTGATCGGCGACCCGGCGCACTTTGCCTCGCGTCCGCGCAAGATCATCCACATCGACATCGATCCGTCGTCCATCTCGAAGCGCGTGAAGGTCGATATCCCCATCGTCGGCGACGTGAAGGAAGTGCTCAAGGAGCTCATCGAGCAGCTTCAGCACGCCGATCACGGCCCGGATACGGCCGCGCTCGCCGACTGGTGGAAGGACATCGAAGGCTGGCGCGAGAAGAACTGCCTGAAGTTCGACCGTTCGAGCGAGATCATCAAGCCGCAGTACGTGGTGGAGAAGGCGTGGGAGCTCACGGGCGGCAACGCGTTCGTGTGCTCGGACGTGGGCCAGCACCAGATGTGGGCCGCGCAGTTCTACCGCTTCAACCAGCCGCGCCGCTGGATCAACTCCGGCGGCCTCGGCACCATGGGCTTCGGCCTGCCGGCGGCGATGGGCGTGAAGATGGCGCACCCGGACGACGACGTGCTGTGCATCACGGGCGAAGGCTCGATCCAGATGTGTATTCAGGAGCTGTCGACCTGCAAGCAGTACGACACGCCCGTGAAGATCATTTCGCTGAACAACCGCTACCTCGGCATGGTCCGCCAGTGGCAGCAGATCGAATACAGCAAGCGCTATTCGCATTCCTATATGGATGCGCTGCCCGACTTCGTGAAGCTCGCCGAAGCGTACGGCCACGTCGGCATGCGGATCGAAAAGACCGCGGACGTCGAGCCGGCGCTCAAGGAAGCGCTGCGTTTGAAGGACCGCACGGTGTTCCTCGATTTCCAGACCGACCCTTCCGAAAACGTCTGGCCGATGGTACAGGCCGGCAAGGGCATCACCGAAATGCTGCTCGGCTCGGAAGACCTGTAACGGTATTTGCACGGCGCCGTTTCGAGCTCGCGCGGCGCGCGTCCACACAAGGGGCGCGCGGGTTCGCGGGGAAGGGCGGCAGCCGCATCTGCCAAATGCGAAACTGGATAAATCGCGGATCACATCATGAGACACATTATTTCCGTTCTGCTGGAAAACGAGCCGGGCGCGCTCTCGCGCGTGGTCGGCCTCTTCTCGGCACGCGGCTACAACATCGAAACCTTGACGGTGGCGCCGACCGAAGACCGTTCGCTGTCGCGCATGACCATCGTTTCCATTGGCTCGGACGACGTGATCGAACAGATCACGAAGCATCTGAACCGCCTGATCGAGGTGGTGAAAGTGGTCGACCTTACCGAGGGCGCCCACATCGAGCGCGAGCTGATGCTGATCAAGGTAAGGGCGGTCGGCAAGGAACGTGAGGAGATGAAGCGGATGGCGGATATTTTCCGCGGCCGTATCATCGACGTCACCGAAAAGACCTACACGATCGAACTGACGGGCGCGAGCGACAAGCTCGACGCGTTCATCGAAGCGATCGATGCGACCGCGATTCTCGAGACCGTCCGTACGGGCGGCTCGGGCATTGGGCGCGGAGAGCGCATTCTGAAGGTGTGACCCGACCACAGTCGATCTTGCACCGGAACCTGACCGGATGCGTCCTTAATCGCATCCGGTGCAGCAAAAGCTAATAGCAGTACCGATATTCACCAGACTCTCGCCAAGGAACCAACATGAAAGTTTTCTACGACAAGGACGCCGATCTCTCCCTCATCAAGGGCAAGCAGGTCACGATCATCGGTTACGGCTCGCAAGGCCACGCACACGCGCTGAACCTGAAGGACAGCGGCGTGAACGTCACGGTCGGTCTGCGCAAGAACGGCGCATCGTGGAGCAAGGCTGAGAACGCCGGCCTGCAGGTCAAGGAAGTGGCCGAAGCGGTGAAGAACGCCGACGTCGTCATGATGCTCCTGCCCGACGAGCAGATCGCCGACGTCTACGCGAAGGAAGTCCACGCGAACATCAAGAACGGCGCAGCGCTCGCGTTCGCCCACGGCTTCAACGTGCACTATGGCCAGGTGATCCCGCGCGCGGATCTGGACGTCATCATGATCGCCCCGAAGGCACCGGGCCATACGGTTCGCGGCACCTACTCGCAAGGCGGCGGCGTGCCCCACCTGATCGCTGTCCACCAGGACAAGTCGGGCGCAGCGCGTGACATCGCTCTGTCGTACGCGGCAGCGAACGGCGGCGGCCGTGCCGGCATCATCGAAACGAACTTCCGCGAAGAAACCGAAACCGACCTGTTCGGCGAACAAGCCGTGCTGTGCGGCGGTACGGTCGACCTGATCAAGGCTGGCTTCGAAACGCTGGTCGAAGCGGGCTACGCGCCGGAAATGGCCTACTTCGAGTGCCTGCACGAACTGAAGCTGATCGTCGACCTGATCTATGAAGGCGGCATCGCCAACATGAACTACTCGATCTCGAACAACGCCGAGTACGGCGAGTACGTGACGGGCCCGCGCGTCATCACGGCCGAGACGAAGAAGGTCATGAAGGAAGTCCTGAAGGACATCCAGACCGGCGAATACGCCAAGAGCTTCATCCTGGAAAACAAGGCCGGCGCACCGACGCTGCAATCGCGCCGCCGCCTCGGCGCCGAGCACCAGATCGAAGTGGTCGGTGCAAAGCTGCGCGCGATGATGCCGTGGATCGCCGCGAACAAGCTGGTCGACCAGTCGAAGAACTAATCTGACTGTATTAATCTGATTGCGTGTACGGTTTTTTGCCGACACTCATCAGTTTGACCTGAGTCAGACCCGAAAAAGCCGCCCAGGTGGGATGAACCCTGGGCGGCTTTTGCTATCCTACGGTTTTCAAAATAACAGCGAAGCCACCATGAATTACCCTCATCCGATCATCGCGCGCGAAGGCTGGCCGTTCATCGCCATTGCGGCCGTCGTGGCGCTCTTGATCCATGCGGTCGCAGGCTTCGGACTCGCATGGCCCTTCTGGCTGATCCTGATCTTCGTCGTCCAGTTTTTCCGCGATCCGCCGCGCCCGATCCCGAGCCAGGCCAACGCCGTGCTGTGCCCGGCGGACGGCCGCATCGTCGCTGTGGAAACCGCGCACGACCCGTATGCAAACCGTGAAGCGCTCAAGATCAGCGTGTTCATGAACGTCTTCAACGTCCACTCGCAACGTTCGCCCGTGGACGGCGCCGTCGCCAAGGTCGAGTACTTTCCGGGCGCGTACCTGAACGCCGCCATCGACAAGGCTTCGACCGAGAACGAGCGCAATGCCGTGGTGCTGACGATGGCAGACGGCACGACCGTCACCTCGGTGCAGATCGCGGGCCTCATCGCGCGCCGCATTCTCTGCTACGTGCGTGCCGGTGAGCCGCTGTCGCGCGGCCAGCGCTATGGCTTCATCCGCTTCGGCTCGCGCGTCGACGTCTACCTGCCCGTGGGCAGCCGCCCGCGTGTGTCGATTGGCGAGAAGGTGTCCGCCTCGTCGACGATCCTCGCCGAACTGCCGACCCAATCGGCATAAAGGAGGGCTGCGATGGCCGGATTCAAACAGCGTCGACCCCGTAACCCCGCCGGCGGGCCGCTGCCGCGGCCGTTCCGGCGCAACAAGGCCGTGCAGGAGCCCATGGGCGTCGCCGCGAACCGGCGCGCGGCGCGCCAGGAGTTCCTGAAGAAGCGCGGCATCTACCTGCTGCCCAACGCGTTCACCACGGCGGCGCTCTTCTGCGGCTTCTTCGCGGTCGTGCAGGCCATGAACGTGCGCTTCGAGGTGGCGGCCATCGCCATTTTCGTGGCGATGGTGCTCGACGGCATGGACGGGCGCGTGGCCCGCATGACGCACTCGCAAAGCGCGTTCGGCGAGCAGTTCGACAGCCTTTCGGACATGGTGTCGTTCGGCGTGGCGCCCGCGCTCGTGATGTACGAGTGGGTGCTCAAGGATCTCGGGCGCTGGGGCTGGCTCGCGGCATTCGTCTACTGTTCGGGCGCTGCGCTGCGTCTTGCGCGCTTCAATACGAACATCGGCGTGGTGGACAAGCGCTTCTTCCAGGGCCTGCCGAGCCCGGCTGCGGCCGCGCTCATCGCCGGCTTCGTCTGGCTCGCCACCGACAACCGCGTGCCCGTGAAGCTCTCGTGGCTGCCGTGGGTGGCGTTCGTCCTGACGATTTACGCCGGCGTGACGATGGTGTCCAACGCGCCGTTCTACAGCGGCAAGGCGCTCGACGTGCGCCATCGCGTGCCATTCGCGGCCACGCTGCTCGTGGTGGTGGCGTTCGTGCTGGTTTCGTCCGATCCGCCGCTGATGCTGTTCGGCCTGTTCGTGCTCTACGGCCTCTCGGGCTACGTGTTCTGGGCGTACCAGGCCGTGCGCGGACGCTCGAACCCGGCGCGTTCGTCGCCGCGCGAGCGGTAGGGCGCGGGTGCGGGAGGGCTGCAAAGGGGCTGCGCGCGAGCGCGGCCCTTTTTCTTTTTGCGCGCGCCCACGCGGTTGCCCGGACTGGTCTCTTCCAATTGCGCTATCGGCGGATTCCGGCTATAGTCGGCGGCATGGACACCATCCAGTTCCCCCTCTCCTCTCTTCAAGCCGGCGCGCTACTAAGCACGCTAGCGCTAGCGCGCCTGCCGCGCTGATCTCGCTCGCCCTCCGTAAGCCTCGTTCATTGTCAGCGTCGCCATCGGTGGCGCGAACACCCAAAATCCGTTTTAGACATTGAACAAGTCCCCCTGGAGACCCGAAATGGCAGCAGACAAGCTCATCATCTTCGATACGACGTTGCGTGACGGCGAGCAGTCGCCCGGTGCGTCGATGACGAAGGAAGAGAAAATCCGCATCGCGAAGCAACTCGAGCGCATGAAGGTCGACATCATCGAAGCCGGCTTCGCGGCCAGCTCGAACGGCGACTTCGACGCGATCCACACGATCGCCGGCATGGTGAAGGACAGCACGATCTGTTCGCTCGCCCGCGCGAACGACAAGGACATCCAGCGCGCCGCCGACGCGCTCAAGCCCGCCGACCACTTCCGTATCCACACGTTCATCGCCACCTCGGCGCTGCACATGGAGAAGAAGCTGCGCATGTCGCCCGAGCAGGTGCTCGAGCAGGCGAAGCTCGCGGTGCGCTTCGCGCGCAAGTTCACGAACGACGTGGAGTTCTCGCCCGAAGACGGCAGCCGCTCGGACATGGACTTTCTGTGCCGCGTGCTCGAAGCCGTGATCAACGAAGGCGCGACCACGATCAATATCGCCGATACGGTCGGCTACGGCGTTCCCGAGCTGTACGGCAACCTCGTGAAGACGCTGCGCGAGCGCATTCCGAACTCGGACAAGGCCGTGTTCTCGGTGCACTGTCACAACGACCTCGGCATGGCCGTGGCGAATTCGCTGGCCGGCGTGCAGATCGGCGGCGCGCGCCAGGTGGAGTGCACGATCAACGGTCTCGGCGAGCGCGCGGGCAACACCTCGCTCGAAGAAATCGTGATGGCCGTGAAGACCCGCAAGGACTACTTCGGTCTCGATCTCGGCATCGACACCACGCAGATCGTGCCGGCTTCGAAGCTCGTTTCGCAGATCACCGGTTTCGTCGTGCAGCCGAACAAGGCCGTGGTTGGCGCCAACGCCTTCGCGCACGCCTCGGGCATCCACCAGGACGGCGTGCTCAAGGCGCGCGACACCTACGAGATCATGCGCGCGGAAGACGTGGGCTGGAGCGCGAACAAGATCGTGCTCGGCAAGCTCTCGGGCCGCAACGCATTCAAGCAGCGTCTGCAGGAACTGGGCATCCAGCTCGACAGCGAAGGCGAACTGAACAACGCGTTCGCACGCTTCAAGGAACTGGCGGACCGCAAGTCCGAAATCTTCGACGAAGACATCATCGCGATCGTCACGGAAGAGTCGGCCCAGGCGCAGGATCAGGAGCACTTCAAGTTCATCTCGCTCGCGCAGCACTCGGAAACGGGTGAGCGTCCGCACGCACGCGTCGTGTTCTCGGCCGACGGTAAGGAAGTGACCGGCGAAGCCGCGGGCAACGGCCCGGTGGACGCCACGCTCAACGCGATCGAAACCGAAGTGGGCAGCGGCTCGGAGCTTTTGCTGTACTCGGTGAACGCGATCACGACGGGCACCCAGGCGCAGGGCGAAGTGACGGTGCGTCTCTCGAAGGCCGGCCGCATCGTCAATGGCGTGGGCACCGATCCGGATATCGTCGCCGCTTCGGCAAAGGCGTATATCTCGGCGCTCAACAAGCTCTACTCGGGCGACAAGGTCAATCCGCAGCGCTCCGAAACGGTTTGAGCGGTTGCGAGGCATCTTGCCTCGCATCGCACAGCCGATGAAAAACCCCCGGCTCGCAAGAGCGCGGGGGTTTTGTTTTTTGCGGCGCGGGGCCGCTGCGGCCAAAGCAATCAGAACAGGCTGCGGCGATCCGGATCGTGCAGCGGATCGGGTGTCTTCTGCGTGAGCCGCAGAATGCCCTGGTCGTCGAAGTAGAAGCTGTAGAGCATGTACCAGACGTTGTCTTCGAGGTAGCGGTAGGTCCACGCTTCCTTCTTCATCAGCGGGAAGTAGGAGGTTTCGACCGGGCGGCCGAAGTTCACGAGCACGTCGCTGCGCGTCCATTTGCCGATTTCCGCGCGATAGAACTCGTTGGGCTGCAGCACCTGGCGCACGTTCACGACGCGGCCGCTGGCGTCGATGTCGGCGGCCGTGGTGACTTCGCCCATCGGCTGGGTCGGCCACATCAGGCGCTTGCCGCCGTCGGGCAGGTCGTAGGTTTCAGCCGGCGGGCCGAAGCGGGCGATCACGGACTTCGCGTCGTCGCCTGCATGGAATTGTTGCCACGGCTGGGCGCAGCCGGTGAGCGCGAGTGCGCCCACGCCCGCGAGGAGCCCGAGACGCAAGCGGCGCGAGGCGAGGCGCACGGGCGTTGCGAGCGAGGTTGAGAGGCGCGTGAACATGATGTCCCCCGATGGCAAGGTTTCAATGACCGCCGTGAATGTGGAACCCTTATTTTGACACGGCGCGAGACGCTCGCGGGGCGGCCCCGTCCGGCAGGCGGTGGATCGCGGCCTTGCCGTCGCCCCGCCTTGCGGCCTATGATCCGCGCTTCGAATGACAATCGGGCTGGCATCAAACAATGAGAGTAAAGCGCATGACGGCACGCACGACGCGTGCGGCGGCGATCATGGTCGCCATGACGGCGCTGGCGGCAGGCCTTGGGGCCGCAACCGGCGCACAGGCGGATGAGGCGCCGACCGGCAAGCCGATCCAGCTCGCGCTCATCGAGGGCATGTCCGGCCCCTTCGCGGACGCGGGCGCGGCCGTCGAGCGCAATCTGCGCTTCGGCGTGGAGCGCGTCAATGCGCGCGGCGGCGTCGTGCTGCGTGACGGGGCGCATCCGCTCGAACTGGTGACGCTCGACAGCAAGGGCAGCCCCGAGGCGGCGCTCGTGCAGCTGCGCATGGCGCAGGACCGCCACATCGGCTACGTCATGCAGGGCAACAGCTCGGCGGTGGCGGCGGCGCTCGAGTCGGCGGTCGATCGCCAGGCTACGCGCGATCCGGAGAACCGCGAGCTTTTCCTCAACTATTCCGCCGACGACCCCGCGCTCACCAACGCGAATTGCAGCTTCTGGCATTTCCGCTTCGACGCGCACGCGGGTATGCGCATGGACGCGCTCGCGGACGTAATCGCCGCGGACAAGTCGGTGAAGAAGGTCTATCTGCTCAACCAGGACTACAGCTTCGGTCACGACGTCAGCACGCTCGCGCGCGCGGCGCTCGCGAAGGACCGTCCGGACATCGCCGTCGTCGGCGACGAGTTTCACCCCATTGGCCGCGTGAAGGACTTTGCGCCTTACATCGCCAAGATTCGCGCAGCGGGCGCCGACGCCGTCATCACCGGAAACTGGGGCAACGACCTCACGCTGCTCGTGAAGGCCGCGCGCGAGCAGGGCCTCGACGCGAAGTTCTACACGTTCTACGGCAACAGCCTGGGCGCACCGGCGGCGCTGGGCGACGCGGGCGTGAAGCGCGTGATCGCGGTAGCCGACTGGCATCCGAACGTGAACGGCGCCGCCTCCGACGCGTGGTACAAGGCGTTCCGCGCGCGCTATCCGGCCGCGAAGGACGACTACCCGGTGCTGCGCATGTCGATGATGGTGGAGATGCTCGCGCAGGCCCTGACGAAGGCGGGCACGGCCGACCCCGCGACGGTCGCGAAGGCGCTGGAAGGCATGCGCTTCGACAATGGCTTTCACCCCATGTGGATGCGCGCCGACGACCACCAGGTGATTCAGCCCCTTTACGTCATGGAGATGGACAAGCAGGGCACGCCCGGCGTGCGCAACGACAACGAGGGTTCCGGCTACGGCTTTCGCACAGTGCTCGCGCTGCCCGTGGAGAAGACCGTGCCCGCCACTGTCTGCCAGATGAAGCGGCCTTGACGGCGTCCCTTACAAGCGGTTTCGCGGCAAATCGGGGCTGTGCTACAATACGCCCCTTGTCGCGAACCTGCGGCAAGACAATCACGCAGTCAGAACCAAGCCACGGCACGGCCTTTCTTCCGTGACCGCTCGTTTGTTTTAAAGGAAAAGCAAAATGTCCGTAGCAGATATCAAGAAGTCCGACGTCGTCGCGCAATTCGCGCGCGGCACCAATGACACGGGTTCGCCCGAAGTCCAGGTTGCGCTCCTGACGTCGCGTATCAACGAACTGACCTCGCACTTCAAGTCGCACGCGAAGGATCACCACAGCCGCCGCGGTCTGCTGCGCATGGTGAGCCGCCGCCGCAAGCTGCTCGACTACCTGAAGGGCAAGGACGCTGACCGTTACCGCGCGCTGATCGAGAAGCTGGGTCTGCGTAAGTAATCGGAAGGTCTTCCGCAAAGATGCCTGTGTCAGTTCCACTGATGCAGGCATTTTGTTTTTGAACGGTGCGCTTCATGCGGCTTTTCAAGCTGTTTTGATGCGATAAACACCGGTCCGTAACACAAGGCAACACCACGTAGCACCAGCAGTACAAGCAGCAGGGCCGGGCCTCGGGGCAGAGCTTTGTGTCATTCCAGCAGATCGTACGCGGCGATGCGTCACAGCCGCATTGCAACCGTTTTGCAACCTCGCGATCCGCTGGAATGGCATAACACTCCTCTTCCTGCGCGGTGTCGGAGCCTGTCTTGCCGCATCGTCCGCGTGTGCGGGCGGCGCATAACAAATGAGTAAGGAGTGAGTGACCATGACCATGTTCAATAAAGTCGTGAAAGAGTTCAAATGGGGCCAGCACAACGTGCGCCTCGAAACGGGTGAGATCGCCCGTCAGGCCAGCGGCGCCGTCATCGTCGACGTCGAAGACACCGTCGTGCTCGCGACCGTCGTCGGCGCGAAGACCGCCAAGCCGGGTCAGGACTTCTTCCCGCTCACCGTCGATTACATCGAAAAGACCTATTCGGCCGGCAAGATTCCGGGCGGCTTCTTCCGCCGCGAAGGCCGTCCGTCGGAAGGCGAAACGCTGATCTCGCGCCTGATCGACCGTCCGCTGCGCCCGCTTTTCCCGGAAGGCTATTACAACGAAGTCCAGGTCGTGATCCACGTCCTGTCGATCAACCCGGAAGTCCCGGCTGACATCCCCGCGCTGATCGGCGCGTCGGCTGCACTGGCGATTTCGGGTCTGCCGTTCAACGGCCCGGTGGGCGCAGCACGCGTGGCCTACATCAACAACGAGTACGTGCTCAACCCGACGCGCGCCCAGATCAAGGAATCGCGCCTCGACCTCGTCGTGGCCGGTACCGAGCGCGCCGTGCTGATGGTGGAATCGGAAGCCGACCAGCTGCCGGAAGACGTGATGCTCGGCGCGGTCGTGTTCGGCCACGAGCAGATGCAAACGGCCATCGACGCGATCCACGAACTGGTGCGTGACGGCGGCAAGCCCGAGTGGGACTGGACGCCGGCGCCGAAGGACGAAGCGCTCATCGCACGCGTCACGGCCATCGCCAACGACAACCTGCTCGCCGCGTACCAACTGCGCGACAAGCAGCAGCGTTCGGCCAAGCTGAAGGAAGTCTACGCAGCGACGTCGGCCAAGCTCGAAGAAGAAGCGGCTGCGGCCGGCACGACGGCGGCCGACAAGGCCACGGTCGGCAACATCGTGTTCGACCTCGAAGCGAAGATCGTCCGCTCGCAGATCCTGAACGGCGAGCCGCGTATCGACGGCCGCGACACGCGCACGGTGCGCCCGATCGAAATCCGCACGGGCGTGCTGCCGCGCACCCACGGTTCGGCGCTCTTCACGCGCGGCGAAACGCAGGCGCTGGTCGTCGCGACGCTCGGCACCAAGGGCGACGAGCAGATCATCGACGCGCTCGAAGGCGAGTACCGCGACCGCTTCATGCTCCACTACAACATGCCCCCGTTCGCGACCGGCGAGACGGGCCGTGTCGGCTCGCCCAAGCGCCGTGAAATCGGCCACGGCCGTCTCGCCAAGCGCGCGCTGGTCGCGTGCCTGCCGAGCGCCGAAGAGTTCGGCTACTCGATCCGCGTCGTTTCGGAAATCACCGAGTCGAACGGTTCGTCGTCGATGGCTTCGGTGTGCGGCGGCTGCCTCGCGCTGATGGACGCCGGCGTGCCGATGAAGGCGCACGTCGCCGGCATCGCGATGGGCCTGATCCTCGAAGGCAACAAGTTCGCCGTGCTGACCGACATCCTCGGCGACGAAGATCACCTCGGCGACATGGACTTCAAGGTGGCGGGAACGGAAGCTGGCGTGACCGCGCTGCAAATGGACATCAAGATCCAGGGCATCACCAAGGAAATCATGCAGGTCGCCCTCGCGCAGGCGAAGGAAGGCCGCATGCACATCCTCGGCAAGATGACCTCGGCCGTGTCGGGTGTGAACACCGAACTGTCGGCGTACGCTCCGCGCATGATCACGATCAAGATCAACCCGGAAAAGATCCGCGACGTGATCGGCAAGGGCGGTTCGGTGATCCGCGCGCTGACGGAAGAAACGGGCACGACCATCGATATCTCCGACGACGGCGTCGTGACCATCGCTTCGACGTCGAGCGAAGGCATGGCCGAAGCGAAGAAGCGCATCGAAAACATCACGGCCGAAATCGAAGTGGGCCAGGTGTACGAAGGCGCGGTCCTCAAGCTGCTGGACTTCGGCGCGATCGTGAACCTGCTGCCGGGCAAGGATGGTCTGCTGCATATCTCCGAGATCGCCAACGAGCGTATCAAGGACATCAACGACTATCTGAAGGAAGGCCAGGTCGTGAAGGTCAAGGTCATCCAGACGGACGAGAAGGGCCGCGTGCGCCTGTCCGCCAAGGCGCTGCTTAACGAGCAAGCGAATGGCGGCGCACCGCAAGGCGAGCCGCAGCAGTAAAGCGGTAAGCTCCAACGGCCGGCAGCGTGCAAAACGCGCCGGCCGTTTTTTATGACAATGAGGGTGAATGGCAGTGCGCATGCGTCAATCCTGTCGCGTGCGCAGCGCCATCCAGACGGGGCGCGAAGCGCTGAGGAGACGCGAGATGAAGGCAGTCGAGATTACGGAATTCGGTGCGCCGGACGTGCTCAAGCTGGCGGAACGGCCAACTCCCGAGCCGAAGGCCGGCGAAGTGCTGATCAAGGTGAGCGCCTCGGGCGTGAACCGTCCCGACGTGTTCCAGCGCAAGGGCTCGTATGCGCCGCCGCCGGGCATTTCCGATCTGCCGGGACTCGAGGTGGCGGGCGAGATCGTCGATGGCTCGATCGACGAGAAGAACAATCCGTTCGGCCTGAAGATCGGTGATCGCGTGTGCGCGCTGATCGCGGGCGGCGGTTACGCCGAATATGCGGTCGCGCCGCTCGGGCAATGCCTGCCGGTGCCGCAGGGGCTCACCGATGTCGAGGCGGCTTCGCTGCCCGAAACGTTCTTCACAGTCTGGAGCAACGTATTCCAGCGCGCCTACCTGGGCCAGGGCGAGGGCGGCGAGAACGAGACGCTGCTCGTGCAGGGCGGCTCGAGCGGCATCGGCGTGACGGCGATCCAGATCGCGCATGCCCTCGGCTTTCGCGTATTCGCCACCGCGGGCTCGGACGACAAGTGCCGCGCTTGTGAAGCGCTCGGCGCCGACCGCGCCATCAACTACCGCAGCAGCGATTTCGTGGAGGTCGTGAAGGCGCTCACGAACGACCGCGGCGTGGACGTGATTCTCGACATGGTGGCCGGCGGCTACGTGGCGCGCGAGCTGTCCGCGCTGGCGACCGGTGGCCGCATCGTGCTCATCGCGACGCTCGGCGGCTCCAAGGCCGAACTCAACATGGGCGAGATCCTGCGCCGCCGGCTCACGGTGACCGGTTCGACGCTGCGTGCGCGCTCCGTCGAGTTCAAGGCCCGGATCGCTCAGGAGCTCAAGGCGAAGGTCTGGCCCCTCATCGAAGAGGGTCGCATCAAACCCGTCGTGTTTCGCGTATTTCCCGCCGCACAGGCCGCCGAGGCCCATGCGTTGATGGAAAGCAGCGAGCATATCGGCAAGATCATGCTCGACTGGAGTAGCGCGGCGTGAGCGCGCGTCGGCAGGAGCGATCCGCTCCTGCTTGATTTTTCGGGATTTTTTTTCGCGTATTTTTTGTGCATCCCGGGCGGGGCGGTTTGACCCGTCTGGTTTTCACGCAGTAAAATTATGTGTTTTGCGTCCGCTTTTAACCGCAACCGGAACAATGACGAAACAACGATCGAAGCTCGTAGTCGGTAACTGGAAGATGCATGGCCGCCTCGCGGCCAATGCGGCACTGCTGGAAGGCGTTGCACGCGGCGCGCAGGCGCTGCCCCAGGACGTGCACGTGGGTGTGTGCGTGCCGTTCGCGTATCTCGCGCAGGCGCAGGCACTGCTCGGCGGCAGCCGGGTTCAGTGGGGCGCACAGGACGTTTCGGCGCACGAGCAGGGCGCCTATACGGGCGAAGTCGCGGCAGGCATGGTTGCCGACTTCGAGGCCACGTTTGCGATCGTTGGTCACTCGGAACGCCGCGCTTACCACGGCGAAAGTTCCGAATGCGTCGCTGTGAAGGCGCAGCGCGCGCTTGCGGCGGGCCTCACGCCTATCGTCTGCGTGGGTGAAACGCTCGAAGAACGCGAGTCGGGCGCGACCGAGCGCGTGGTCGGCGCACAGATCGACGCCGTGCTGGCCGCGCTGTCGATCGAAGAGGCCGCGCGTATCGTCGTCGCTTACGAGCCGGTTTGGGCGATCGGCACGGGCAAGAGCGCGAGCTCGGAGCAGGCTCAGCAGGTCCATGCGTTCCTGCGTGCCCGCCTCGCGGCCAAGGGCGCGCAAGTCGCGGACGTGCCGCTGCTCTACGGCGGCAGCGTGAAGCCGGAAAATGCGGCGGAGCTCTTCCGTCAGGCCGACATCGACGGCGGCCTGATCGGCGGTGCGTCGCTGAAAGAGGGTGATTTCCTCGCGATCTGCGTGGCCGCTGCGGCGGGCGCCAGCATCGCGAGCTAAAGGCTTGCGCACGAAGCATTCGAACTAAAACGCGTCGTGCGGGCTGCTTATGCGTCTGCTCCGGGAGGGGCGGGCGTTCAACCAGGACTCAGGTGAGAGTGATGCTGTATTTGAAAACGTTGATTATCGTCGTCCAGCTTCTGTCGGCGCTCGGGGTGATCGGCCTCGTCTTGCTGCAGCACGGCAAAGGCGCGGACATGGGCGCCGCATTCGGCAGCGGCGCGTCGGGCAGCCTGTTCGGCGCGAGCGGTTCCGCGAACTTCCTTTCGCGCACTACGGCAGTTCTCGCAACGGTGTTTTTCTGCTCCACCCTTGCGTTAACTTACCTGGGGTCGTATCATGCGAAGCCTTCGGCGGGCGTGCTTGGCGCTTCGGTTCCAGCCCCGGTCGTAGCCTCGGCGCCGGCTGCTTCGGCGCCGGTTGCACCTGCTCCTGGCGCATCCGCTCCGGCGGCGGCTTCGCCGGCTGCAGCAGCCTCGCAACCCGGCAACGACGTTCCGAAATAAGTTCGAAAAACCTGTTTTGTGCGTTGAACAACGAACGGAAACAAGTTAGAATCTAAGTCTTGAAGCGATTCGCGGGTTGCAAGATTTTGTTGTCCCGGATTGCATGTAGTGCCGACGTGGTGAAATTGGTAGACACGCTATCTTGAGGGGGTAGTGGCGAAAGCTGTGCGAGTTCGAGTCTCGCCGTCGGCACCAATGTTATCTAAAAAATGCCAGCCGCTTGCTTCAGCTTCGGCTGGCATTTTTGCTTCTTACGTCGTGTTCGTCTTCTGTTCGCAGCGCGAAGTACGTGAAGTGATTCCCGCGGAGCGATGCAAGTTCCAGCGGAACCTCAGAACCAACCGATATAGAGGATAGCCTTGAACCTCGCTGCCTATTTCCCCGTCCTTCTGTTCCTCCTCGTGGGTGTTGGTCTGGGCATAGCGCTAGTGACAATCGGCAAGGTCCTCGGTCCCAACCGGCCAGACAGCGAAAAAAATTCGCCGTACGAGTGCGGCTTCGAAGCCTTCGAAGACGCCCGCATGAAGTTCGACGTACGCTACTACCTGGTCGCCATCCTTTTCATCATCTTCGACCTCGAAACGGCGTTCCTGTTTCCGTGGGGTGTGGCCCTGCGCGACATCGGCTGGCCGGGCTTCCTGTCGATGATGCTGTTTCTGCTCGAATTCCTGCTGGGCTTTGCCTACATCTGGAAGAAGGGTGGTCTCGACTGGGAATAATGGGTTAATCGCCGGATTGCATGGGCGGCACTGCGGGGAAACTGTGGGCTGTCCGTCTGGAGTGGAAAGCACATGAGTATCGAAGGGGTCTTGAAGGAAGGGTTTGTCACCACTACGGCTGACAAGCTGATCAACTGGACGCGCACTGGCTCGCTGTGGCCGATGACGTTCGGTCTGGCGTGTTGCGCGGTCGAGATGATGCACGCGGGCGCGGCCCGTTATGACCTTGACCGTTTCGGCGTAGTGTTTCGTCCGAGCCCGCGTCAGTCGGACGTCATGATCGTCGCCGGCACGCTCTGCAACAAGATGGCGCCGGCGCTGCGCAAGGTCTACGACCAGATGGCCGAGCCGCGCTGGGTCATTTCGATGGGGTCGTGCGCCAACGGCGGCGGCTACTACCACTATTCGTATTCGGTCGTGCGCGGTTGTGATCGCATCGTGCCGGTCGACGTCTATGTGCCGGGATGCCCGCCGACAGCGGAAGCCCTGGTCTACGGGGTGATCCAGTTGCAGGCGAAGATTCGCCGCACCAGCACCATCGCCCGTCAATAAAGGCCGCGAGCCTCCCCACAATATGGCAAGCAAACTCGAGACCCTGAAAGCGAACCTCGAAGCGGCCCTCGGCGCGCGCATCGTCAGCCTCACCGAGGCGCTCGGCGAGCTGACGCTGGTCGTCAAGGCGGGCGAGTCCCTCGCGGTGGCCAAGGAGCTGCGCGACAATCCCTCGCTGCGCTTCGAGCAACTGGTCGACCTGTGCGGTGTCGACTACCAGACCTTCGGCGACGGCGCCTGGGAAGGCCCGCGCTTCGCCGCGGTGTCGCATCTGCTGTCGCTCGCGAACAACTGGCGCGTGCGCCTGCGCGTGTTCGCGCCGGACGACGAAGTGCCTATCGTGCCCTCGCTCGTCGAGATCTGGAATTCGGCCAACTGGTACGAGCGCGAGGCGTTCGACCTGTTCGGCATCGTCTTCGAAGGCCACCCCGACCTGCGCCGCATCCTGACCGACTACGGTTTCATCGGCCATCCGTTCCGCAAGGACTTCCCGGTTTCGGGCTATGTCGAAATGCGTTACGACCCGGAGCAGAAGCGCGTGGTCTACCAGCCCGTCACGATCGAGCCGCGCGAGATCACGCCGCGTGTGATCCGCGAAGATCGCTACGGCGGTCTGAAGAAACACTAAGAGGGTCGCATGTCAGAGATCAAGAACTACACGCTCAACTTCGGCCCGCAGCACCCGGCAGCGCACGGTGTGCTGCGCCTCGTGCTCGAGCTCGACGGCGAAGTGATCCAGCGCGCCGATCCGCACATCGGCCTGCTGCATCGCGCGACCGAAAAACTCGCCGAGAGCAAGACGTTCATTCAGTCGGTGCCGTACATGGACCGTCTCGACTACGTGTCGATGATGGTCAACGAGCACGGCTATGTGCTCGCCATCGAAAAGCTGCTCGGCATTGAAGTGCCGATCCGCGCGAAGTACATCCGCGTGCTGTTCGACGAAGTCACGCGCGTGCTGAACCACCTCATGTGGATCGGCTCGCACGCGCTCGACGTCGGCGCGATGGCGGTGTTCCTCTACGCGTTCCGCGAGCGCGAAGACCTGATGGACGTCTACGAGGCGGTCTCGGGTGCGCGCATGCACGCCGCTTACTACCGTCCGGGCGGCGTGTATCGCGATCTGCCTGACGCAATGCCGCAATACAAGGCGTCGAAGATCCACAACGAGAAGGCGCTCGCCCGCATGAACGAGGCGCGCCAGGGCTCGGTGCTGGACTTCATCGACGACTTCTTCACGCGCTTCCCCGGTTGCGTCGACGAGTACGAAACGCTCCTCACCGACAACCGTATCTGGAAGCAGCGTCTGGTCGGCATCGGCGTGGTGAGCCCCGAGCGCGCCATGCAGCTTGGTCTCACGGGCGCGATGCTGCGCGGTTCGGGCATCGAATGGGATCTGCGCAAGAAGCAGCCGTACGAAGTCTACGACCAGATGGACTTCGACATTCCGGTGGGCGTGAACGGCGACTGCTACGACCGCTATCTCGTGCGCGTCGAGGAAATGCGTCAGTCCACCCGCATTGCGAAACAGTGCATTGAGTGGCTGCGCAAGAATCCCGGCCCCGTGATGATCGACAATCACAAGGTTGCGCCGCCCTCGCGCGTGAACATGAAGTCGAACATGGAAGAGCTGATTCACCACTTCAAGCTCTTCACGGAAGGCTTCCACGTGCCCGAAGGCGAGGCGTACGCTGCCGTCGAACATCCGAAGGGTGAATTCGGCATCTACCTGGTGTCAGATGGCGCGAACAAGCCGTATCGTCTGAAGATCCGTGCGCCGGGCTATGCCCACCTGTCCGCGCTCGATGAAATGGCGCGCGGCCACATGATTGCCGACGCGGTCACGATCATCGGCACGCAGGACATCGTGTTCGGTGAAATCGACCGCTAGGGCGGCGCGCAGTAAGGTGCGCCCGGTCCCGGGCGCACGCAGCATGGAACGCCACGTCTGTCGCAGCGAATGTATGAGAACGCGCGGCAGGTTTTCGTTCGGTAGGAATTGAAAGAGTCGTGTCTGAAAATGATCTCAGCTGAAGGCCTGAAAGAAATCGATCGCGCGTTGACGAAGTACCCCGCCGATCAACGACAGTCCGCCGTGATGGCGGCTTTGGCCGTTGCTCAGGAAGAGCATGGCTGGCTGTCTCCCGAAATCATGCAGTTCGTGGCCGACTACATCGGCATGCCGCCTGTCGCGGTCCAGGAAGTGGCCACGTTCTACACGATGTTCGAGACCACGCCGGTCGGCAAGCACAAGATCACGCTCTGCACGAATCTGCCGTGCCAGCTCGGCCCGGAAGGCGGCTCGGAGAGCGCCGCCGAATACCTGAAGCAGAAGCTCGGAATCGACTTCGGCGAAACCACGCCCGACGGCAAGTTCACCTTGAAAGAAGGTGAATGCATGGGCGCGTGCGGCGATGCACCGGTGATGCTCGTAAACAATCACCGCATGTGCAGCTTCATGAGCCGCGAGAAGATCGACCAGCTGCTCGAGGAGCTTTCGAAATGACTTCGTTGCACGACCGTCACATCAAACCGCTGATTCTCGCGGGCCTCAACGGCGAGAACTGGCATCTCGAAGACTACGTCGCGCGCGGCGGCTACAAGCAGCTGCGCCGTATTCTCGAAGAAAAGATTCCGCCCGAGCAGGTGATCGCCGACGTGAAGGCGAGCGGTCTGCGCGGCCGCGGCGGCGCGGGCTTCCCGACCGGCCTGAAATGGAGCTTCATGCCGCGTCAGTTCCCGGGGCAGAAGTATCTCGTCTGCAACTCGGACGAGGGCGAGCCTGGCACGTTCAAGGACCGCGACATCCTGCGCTGGAATCCGCATAGCGTGATCGAAGGCATGGCCATCGGCGCGTACGCGATGGGCATCACCGTCGGCTACAACTACATCCATGGCGAGATTTTCGAGGTGTATCGCCGCTTCGAGGCTGCGCTGGAAGAAGCGCGCCAGGCGGGCTACCTCGGCGACAACATTCTCGGCACGGACTTCTCGTTCCAGCTGCACGCGCACCATGGCTATGGCGCGTACATCTGCGGCGAGGAAACCGCGCTGCTCGAGTCGCTCGAAGGCAAGAAGGGCCAGCCGCGCTTCAAGCCGCCGTTCCCGGCGAGCTTCGGCGTGTACGGCAAGCCGACCACGATCAACAACACCGAGACCTTCGCAGCCGTCCCGTTCCTGTTGACCGTCGGTCCGCAGACGTACATGGAACTCGGCAAGCCGAACAACGGCGGCACGAAGATCTTCTCGATCTCGGGCGACGTGGAGCGTCCGGGCAACTACGAGATCCCGCTCGGCACCCCGTTCGCGAAGCTCATGGAACTGGCCGGCGGCGTGCACGGCGGCAAGAAGCTGAAGGCCGTGATTCCGGGCGGCTCGTCGGCGCCGGTCATTCCGGGCGACCTGATGATGCAGACGGACATGGACTATGACTCCATCGCCAAGCAGGGCTCGATGCTCGGCTCGGGCGCCGTCATCGTCATGGACGAAACGCGCTGCATGGTGCGCTCGCTGCTGCGCCTCTCGTACTTCTATTACGAAGAGTCGTGCGGCCAGTGCACGCCGTGCCGCGAAGGCACGGGCTGGCTGTATCGCGTGGTGAACCGTATCGAGCACGGCGAAGGCCGCCAGGAAGACCTGGATCTGCTGAACTCGGTGGCGGGCAACATCATGGGCCGCACGATCTGCGCGCTCGGCGACGCGGCGGCCATGCCGGTGCGCGGCATGCTCAAGCATTACTGGGACGAATTCGAATATCACGTGCACAACAAGCGTTGTCTGGTCGGCGGTCATGCCGGCTCGCACGCGGCCTCGGAGACGGTGGCCGCCTGACAGGCGAAGAGACAGCATGTTGTGCGCGAACCGCGTAGCACGACGCAACGACGCAACGGCGCAGTGACGGGGAATGCCGCTGTGAAATTGAGCGGTAACAGGTTAGGGACGATTAACCATCATGGTTGAACTTGAAATAGACGGCAAGAAGGTGCAGGTGCCCGAGGGCAGCATGGTGATCCAGGCTGCTCAGCGCGTGGACACGTACATCCCGCACTTCTGCTATCACAAGAAGCTCTCCATCGCGGCCAACTGCCGGATGTGTCTCGTCGATGTCGAGAAGATGCCGAAGGCCGTGCCCGCATGCGCGACGCCGGTGTCGCAAGGCATGGTCGTGCGCACCATGTCGGACAAGGCCGTGCAGGGTCAGCAAGCCGTGATGGAATTCCTGCTGATCAACCACCCGCTCGACTGCCCGATCTGCGATCAGGGCGGCGAATGCCAGCTTCAGGATCTGGCCGTCGGTTACGGCAAGTCCGCGTCGCGCTACAGCGAAGAAAAGCGCGTGGTGTTCCACAAGAACGTCGGTCCGCTCATCTCGATGGAAGAGATGTCGCGCTGCATTCACTGCACGCGCTGCGTGCGCTTCGGCGACGAAATCGCCGGCGTGATGGAGCTCGGCATGCTCGGCCGCGGCGAGCATTCGGAAATCACCTCGTTCGTCGGCAAGACGGTCGACTCCGAACTCTCGGGCAACATGATCGACCTGTGCCCGGTCGGCGCGCTCACGAGCAAGCCGTTCCGCTTCTCGGCGCGGACGTGGGAACTGTCGCGCCGCAAGTCGGTGAGCCCGCACGACGCAACGGGTGCGAACCTCGTCGTGCAGGTGAAGAACAACCGCGTGATGCGCGTGCTGCCGTTCGAGAACGAATCCATCAACGAATGCTGGATCTCGGACAAGGACCGCTTCTCGTACGAAGGCCTGAACAGCGAAGACCGCCTCACGCGCCCGATGATCAAGCAGGGCGGCGAGTGGATCGAGACCGACTGGCAGACCGCGCTCGAATACGTCGTGAAGGGCATCAAGGGCATATGCGACGAGCATGGCGAGAACCAGCTCGCGCTGCTCGCGAGCCCGCACAGCACCCTCGAAGAACTCTATCTCGCGAAGCAGTTCGCGGACGCGATCGGCACGCCGAACGTCGACTTCCGTCTGCGCCAGAGCGACTTCTCGGCGCCGCTCGAAGGCGCGCCGTGGCTCGGCACGAAGATCGCCGAACTCTCGTATGCCGACTCGGCATTCGTGATCGGTTCGTTCCTGCGCCGCGACCACGCGCTGTTCGCAGCGCGTCTGCGCCAGGCAGCGAAGGGCGGTGCACAGGTCAGCTTCCTGCAGGCCACCGCTGACGGCTCGCTGATCCCGAACGCGCAGCGCATTGTCGCCGCGCCCTCGGCATGGCTGGACGAACTCGCTTCGATCGCAGCGGCTGTCGCCGAAGCGAAGGGCGTTGCGGTGCCGGAAGGTTTCGCGGGCGCACAGGCCACGCACGCCGCGAAGCAGGTTGCCGCGTCGCTTGCGAATGGCGAGCGACGCTACGTGCTGCTCGGCAACGCCGCGGTCCAGCACCCGGAATTCTCGCGCCTGCACGCCGCCGCGCAGTTCATCGCCGAAACGACGGGCGCGACGCTTGGCTTCCTCACGGAAGCGGCCAACACGGTCGGCGCGCATATCGCCGGCGCACTGCCGGGCCGCGACGGCCTGAACGCACGCGAAGCGTTCGAGCAGCCGCGCAAGGGCTATCTGCTCCTGAACGTCGAGCCGGAATTCGATACGGCCAACCCGGCCGCCGCGCGCGCCGCGCTTGCGCAGGCCGAAATGGTCGCCGTGTTCTCGCCGTACAAGACGGGCCTCGACTACGCGGACGTACTGCTGCCCATCGCGCCGTACACGGAAACGTCGGGCACCTTCATCAACGCAGAAGGGACGTCGCAGACCTTCAACGGCGTCGTGCGCCCGCTCGGCGACACGCGTCCGGCATGGAAGGTCCTGCGCGTGCTCGGCACGCTGCTGGGCGCCAAGGGTTTCGAATACGACACCGCCGAAGAAGTGCGCCGCAAGGCGATGGGCGACGGCAGCTTCGAAGGCCGTCTGTCGAACAAGGCCGGCGCCACGATTGCACGCGGCAGCCTCGCGAAGGCCGCGGAAGGCCGCTTCGAGCGTATCGCCGACGTGCCGATCTACCACGCCGATCAAATCGTGCGCCGCGGCGAAGCGCTGCAGCTCACCATGGCTGCCCGCGTGGCGAACGCGATCGGCCTGCCGGCGGCATACTTCGACCAGCTCGGCCTGAAGGAAGGCGACGCCGTGCGCGTGCGCCAGGGCGAGCTGTCGGTGACGGCGCCTGCAACGCGCGATGCGAATCTTGCGCCGACAGTCGTGCGTGTGTCGGCGGCGACGCCGGCCGGTGCGCAACTCGGCAGCCTGTTCGGTGAACTGCTGGTGGAGAAGGCGTAAATGAGCTTGTTCGATACGATCAATGCAGGCGGCAGCCAGCTGCTCGGCGTGGCATGGCCCACCGTCTGGGCGCTGGTGCGCATTCTCGTCGTCGCGGTGGTGATCCTGCTGTGCGTGGCGTACCTGATCCTCTGGGAGCGCAAGCTGATCGGCTGGATGCACGTGCGTCTCGGCCCGAACCGCGTGGGCCCCGCAGGTCTCTTGCAGCCGATCGCCGACGTGCTGAAGCTGCTGCTCAAGGAAGTGATTCAGCCTGCGCAGGCAAGCCGCTGGATCTACATGGTCGCGCCGATCATGGTGGTGGTGCCGGCCTTCGCGGTCTGGGCGGTGATTCCGTTCCAGGCGGGCGCGGTGCTCGGCGACATCAACGCGGGCCTGCTCTACGCGATGGCGATCTCGTCGATCGGCGTGTACGGCGTGATTCTGGCGGGCTGGGCGTCGAACTCGAAGTACGCGTTCCTCGGCGCCATGCGCGCCGCGGCGCAAATGGTTTCGTACGAAATTTCGATGGGCTTCGCGCTCGTCGTCGTGCTGATGGTATCGGGCAGCCTGAACCTCTCGGTGATCGTCGAAGGCCAGATGCGCGGTATGTTCGCAAACTGGGGCATTACGTTCCTCTCGTGGAACTGGCTGCCGCTGCTGCCGATGTTCGTCGTCTACTTCATCTCGGGCATCGCCGAAACGAACCGCCACCCGTTCGACGTGGTGGAAGGGGAGTCGGAAATCGTCGCGGGTCACATGATCGATTACTCGGGTATGGCGTTCGCGCTGTTCTTCCTCGCCGAGTACATCAACATGATCGTGATCTCGGCGCTCGCCTCGGTGCTGTTCCTCGGCGGCTGGAGCGCTCCGTTCGCGTTCCTCGACTTCATCCCGGGCGTGTTCTGGCTGGTGCTGAAGGTCTTCTGCCTGCTGTCGGTCTTCATCTGGGCCCGCGCGACGTTCCCGCGCTATCGCTATGACCAGATCATGCGTCTCGGCTGGAAGGTGTTCATTCCGGTGTGCATCTTGTGGCTGATCGTGGTCGGCTTCTGGTACATGTCGCCGTTGAGCATCTGGAAATAAGGGGCGAACACAACCATGAACGCTATCCAAAACTTCTTCAAGACGTTTTTCCTGACCGAGCTGCTCAAGGGGCTCGCGCTGACGGGTCGTTACACCTTCAAGCGCAAGTTCACCGTGCAGTTCCCGGAAGAAAAGACGCCTATCTCGCCGCGTTTTCGGGGTTTGCACGCGCTGCGCCGCTATGAAAATGGCGAAGAGCGCTGCATCGCGTGCAAGCTGTGCGAGGCCGTGTGCCCCGCGCTCGCGATCACGATCGAATCGGAAGTGCGCGAGGACAACACGCGCCGCACGACGCGTTACGACATCGACCTGACCAAGTGCATCTTCTGCGGGTTTTGCGAAGAGAGCTGCCCGGTCGACTCGATCGTCGAAACGCACATTCTCGAGTATCACGGCGAGAAGCGCGGCGATCTGTATTTCACGAAGGATATGCTGCTGGCCGTTGGCGATCGCTATGAAGCGCAGATCGCGGCGAACAAGGCAGCGGATGCACCGTACCGTTGATCTTTCAGTTTGACGCTGCATCGGCCCGCGGTTCGGGCCGGCTGTGGGGAACGCGTGTGCCGAACGCCCGCGCGATACCGCAGCCTGACCGCCGCGGCGCGACGCTCACTGGTCTGGCCGCCAGTCTGCGCCGCGCAATCCGCTTCACGAAGGCCTCAACGATGAACCAGTAATCATGGAATTCACGACCGTCCTGTTCTACATCTTCGCGCTGCTGCTCACGCTGTCAGGGCTGAAGGTGATCACTTCGCGCAATCCTGTCGCGTCTGCGCTCTTCCTCGTGCTCGCGTTCTTCAACGCGGCCGCGATCTGGATGCTGCTCGAGGCCGAATTCCTCGCGATCCTGCTGGTGCTCGTCTACGTGGGCGCGGTGATGGTGCTGTTCCTGTTCGTGGTGATGATGCTGGACATCAACATCGACGTGCTGAGCCGCGACTTCAAGCGCTTCATCCCGGTGGCGACCATCGTGGGCGCGATCATCGTGGTCGAAACCGCGCTGATCCTGTGGCACGGCTTCGGCGCGACGAGCGCGCCGGTGCCCGATACCACGCCGGCTGCCGCCGCCGCGATCTCGAACGCACACCTGATCGGCAAGATCATCTACACCGACTACATCTTCGCCTTCGAAGTCGCCGGCCTCGTGCTGCTGGTGGCGATCGTCGCGGCCATCGCGCTCACGGTGCGCGAGCCGAAGGACTCGAAGCGTCAGGACGTATCGAAGCAGGTCAACGTGCGTCGTCAGGACCGCGTGCGCCTCGTGAAGATGCAGCCCGTCGTGGAAGTGCCGGAGCCCGCGGAACCGGCGCAAGCCGAAGCCGGGGCTGCGCCCGCGGCGGGCGCCGCGCCGGCCGCACCGGCAACGAAGAGCTAAGCGCGAAGGAGCGAACCATGCTGACACTGGCCCATTACCTCGTCCTCGGCGCGATCCTTTTTGCGATCTCGATCGTCGGAATCTTTTTGAATCGGCGCAACGTCATCATCATCCTGATGGCGATTGAGCTGATGCTGTTAGCGGTGAACACGAACTTTGTCGCGTTCTCGCATTACCTCGGTGACGTTCACGGACAGATTTTCGTGTTCTTCGTGCTTACAGTTGCGGCGGCGGAAGCTGCAATTGGTCTGGCTATTCTTGTGACCCTGTTCCGCAGCCTCGACACGATCAATGTCGAGGATCTCGATCAGCTCAAAGGCTAAGGCAGGCTGACTTTATGGCAACGACTCTCAACGAAACTCTTCTGCTGGCGATCCCGCTGGCTCCTCTCGCCGGTTCCCTGATTGCCGGTCTCTTTGGCAAAACGATCGGGCGCGCGGGCGCGCATACGGTAACCATTCTCGGCGTCGCGATTGCGTTCGTGCTGTCGTGCATCACGCTCTTCGACGTGATGGGCGGCGCGAGCTTCAACGCGACGGTCTACGAATGGATGTCGGTTGGCAGCCTGAAGTTCGAAGTCGGCTTCCTCATCGACTCGCTGACTGCGCTCATGATGGTCGTCGTGACCTTCGTGTCGCTGATGGTGCACATCTACACGATCGGCTACATGGCGGAAGAAGAGGGCTACGAGCGCTTCTTCTCGTACATCGCGCTCTTCACGTTCTCGATGTTGATGCTCGTGATGAGCAACAACTTCCTGCAGCTGTTCTTCGGCTGGGAAGCAGTGGGTCTCGTCTCGTACCTGCTGATCGGCTTCTACTTCAAGCGTGAAAGCGCGATCTACGCGAACATGAAGGCGTTCCTCGTGAACCGCGTGGGCGACTTCGGCTTCCTGCTCGGTATTGGCCTGTTGCTCGCGTTCGGCGGCTCGCTGAACTACAACGACATCTTCGCGAAGGGTCATGAAATCGCCGCGCTGACGTTCCCGGGCACCTCGTGGAACCTGCTCACCGTTGCGTGTATCTGCCTCTTCATCGGCGCGATGGGTAAGTCGGCGCAGTTCCCGCTGCACGTCTGGCTCCCGGACTCGATGGAAGGCCCGACGCCGATCTCCGCGCTGATTCACGCGGCAACCATGGTGACGGCCGGTATCTTCATGGTCGCGCGCATGTCGCCGCTGTTCGAACTCTCGGAAGCCGCACTGTCGTTCATCGTCGTGATCGGCGCCATTACCGCGCTCTTCATGGGCTTCCTCGGCGTGGTCCAGAACGACATCAAGCGTGTGGTGGCTTACTCCACGCTCTCGCAGCTCGGCTACATGACGGTGGCGCTCGGCGTGTCGGCTTATCCGGTGGCGATCTTCCACCTGATGACCCACGCGTTCTTCAAGGCGCTGCTGTTCCTCGGCGCGGGCTCGGTCATCATCGGCATGCACCACGATCAGGACATGCGCAACATGGGCGGCCTGCGCAAGTACATGCCCATCACGTGGATCACGTCGCTCATCGGTTCGCTCGCGCTGATCGGCACGCCGTTCTTCTCGGGCTTCTACTCGAAGGATTCGATCATCGATGCCGTGAAGCTCTCGCACCTGCCGGGTTCGGGCTTCGCGTACTTCGCGGGGGTCGCGAGCGTGTTCGTCACGGCGCTCTATTCGTTCCGCATGTACTTCCTCGTGTTCCACGGTGAAGAGCGCTTCCGCGGTCCGAAGCATCCGGAATCGCCGATGGCGATCGAAGCCGCCCACGGTCATGGCGATCACGGCCACGACGAACACCACGTGCACGTGCCGCACGAGTCGCCGTGGGTCATCTGGGTGCCGCTCGTTCTGCTCGCGATTCCCTCGGTGATCGCCGGTGCGTTCGCGATCCAGCCGCTGCTCTTCGGTGACTTCTTCTCGCATGGCGTGGCGTTCCAGAACGTCATCTTCGTTGGCGAGAACCACGAAGCGCTCGCGGAGATGGGCAAGGAATTCCAGGGCTGGGCCGCGATGGGCGCGCATGCGTTCTCGGGTCTGCCGGTGTGGCTCGCACTCGCGGGTGTGGTGGTGGCGTGGTTCTTCTACATGAAGCGCCCGGAACTGCCGGCCGTCGTGTCGCGCACTTTCTCGCCGGTCTACAAGCTGCTGGCAAACGCGTATTACCTCGACAAGATCAACGAAATTGTCTTCGCTCGCGGAGCCGTCGCGATCGGTCGCGGTCTGTGGAAGGAGGGCGATGTCGTCGTGATCGACGGCGTCGTAAACGGGAGCGCCAAGTTTATCGGCTGGTTTGCAACTGTCATTCGTTTCCTGCAATCCGGCTATATCTACCACTACGCATTTGCCATGATCATTGGCATGCTTGGCCTCCTTACCCTGTTTGTAACGCTCGGCGGCAAATAAGGCAAAATAAGGCGAGGAAACGCATGCACGCAACTCCGATTCTCAGTATTGCGATATGGATGCCGATCGTATTCGGCATCATCGTTCTTGTAGTGGGTTCCCGTCGGAACCCGAGTGCGGACCGCTGGCTCGCACTCATCGGTTCGGTGCTTAGTTTCCTCGTCACCCTTCCGCTCGTTGCGGGCTTCGATACGAGTACGGCTTCCCTGCAGTTCGAGGAGAAGGCGGTCTGGATCGAGCGGTTCAATATTGCGTATCACCTGGGCGTCGACGGCATCGCGATGTGGTTCGTCGTGCTGACGGCACTCATCACCGTGATCGTCGTGATCGCGGGCTGGCAGGTCATCACGAAGAACGTCGCGCAGTATTACGCGTCGTTCCTCATCCTGTCGGGCATCATGATCGGCGTTTTCTGCGCCGCCGACGGTCTGCTGTTCTACGTGTTCTTCGAAGCCACGCTCATTCCGATGTACATCATCATCGGTGTGTGGGGCGGCCCGAACCGCGTGTACGCAGCATTCAAGTTCTTTCTTTACACGCTGGCCGGCTCGCTGCTCATGCTGGTCGCGTTGCTGTACCTGTACCGCATTACCGGGACCTTCGACCTCGCCACCTGGCAGGCCGCGAAGATCGCCATGACGCCGCAAATCCTGCTGTTCATCGCGTTCTTCTTCGCGTTCGCCGTCAAGGTGCCGATGTGGCCGGTCCACACGTGGTTGCCGGACGCGCACGTCGAAGCGCCCACGGGCGGCTCGGTCGTGCTGGCCGCGATCATGCTCAAGCTCGGCGCGTACGGTTTCCTGCGTTTCTCGCTGCCGGTCACGCCGGACGCGAGCCACTATCTGGCGCCGGTCATCATCACGTTGTCCCTGATCGCCGTGATTTACATCGGCCTCGTGGCGATGGTGCAGGCGGACATGAAGAAGCTGGTCGCGTACTCGTCGATTGCCCACATGGGCTTCGTCACGCTCGGCTTCTTTATGTTCGGCGAATCGAGCCAGCTCGCGATGGAAGGCGGGATCATCCAGATGATCTCGCACGGTTTCGTCTCGGGCGCCATGTTCCTGTGCATCGGCGTGCTGTATGACCGCATGCACACACGCGATATCGCGGATTACGGCGGTGTGGTCAACACCATGCCGAAGTTCGCGGCGCTGGTCATGCTGTTCGCGATGGCCAACTGCGGTCTGCCGGGCACCTCGGGATTCGTCGGCGAATTCATGGTGATTCTGGCGGCCGTGAAGTACAACTTCTGGATCGCATTCGGGGCGGCGTTCACGCTGATCCTGGGCGCGGCCTATACGTTGTGGATGTACAAGCGGGTGTATTTCGGCGCCGTTGCGAATGACCATGTTCGCGAGCTGAAGGACATTAACGGTCGCGAATACTTCATTCTCGGAGTACTCGCACTGTTTACGCTTTTCATGGGCGTCTACCCGAAGCCCTTTACCGATGTGATGCACGTTTCCGTGGAAAACCTCCTCTCCCACGTCGCAGTGTCGAAACTGCCGCTGTCACAGTAATACCCGAGCGGAGGAACAAAAGATCATGCCAAACGCCCCTATGTACGCTCTGCTGCCCGACGGCCTGGTGATGACCGGCCTCGTCGTCGCGTGGCTCAACGACACGTTCACCGGACCTGAAGGCCGGCGCACGACCTACTTCATCGCGCTGCTGACCACGGTCATAGCCGGTATCTGGTTCGCGGTGGACGCGTTCGATCCGCACGTGTACTACTACTTCACGCGCATGTACGTGGTCGATCCGTTCGCGAGCGCCATGAAGGCGGTGGTCACGCTCGGCTACGCCGTGTCGATCGTGTACTCGCGCAAGTACCTCGAAGACCGCGACATGTTCCGGGGCGAGTTCTTCCTGCTTGGCCTGTTCTCGCTGCTCGGCCAGCTCACGATGATCTCGGGCAACAACTTCCTCACGCTGTACCTCGGCCTCGAGCTGATGTCGCTCTCGCTCTACGCGGTCATCGCACTGCGCCGTAACGCGGCACAGTCGAACGAAGCGGCCATGAAGTACTACGTGCTGGGTGCGCTCGCTTCGGGCTTCCTGCTCTACGGCATCTCGATGCTGTACGGCGCGACCGGCTCGCTCGAGCTGAACGAAGTGTTCAAGGCCGTGGCTTCGGGCCACATCAACGATATCGTCCTGCTGTTCGGCGTGGTGTTCATCGTCGCCGGCGTGGCGTTCAAGATGGGTGCGGTGCCGTTCCACATGTGGGTGCCCGACGTCTATCAAGGCGCGCCTACGGCCATGACGCTGCTGACCGGCGGCGGCCCGAAGGTCGCGGCATTCGCCTGGGCCGTGCGCTTCCTCGTGATGGGCCTGCTGCCGCTGGCAGTGGACTGGCAGGAGATGCTGATCATCCTCGCGGCACTCTCGATGATCGTCGGCAACATCACGGGTATCGTCCAGCGCAACATCAAGCGCATGCTCGCGTACTCGGCCATCTCGAACATGGGCTTCGTGCTGCTCGGCCTGCTCGCCGGCATCGTCGACAACAAGGCGACGGGCGCGGCCAGCGCATACAGCTCGGCCATGTTCTACAGCATCGTCTATCTGATCACGACGCTCGGCGCGTTCGGCATCGTCATGCTGCTGTCCCGCCGCGATTTCGAAGCGGAAACGATCGACGACTTCAAGGGCCTGAACCAGCGCAACCCGGTGTTCGCGTTCGTGATGATGCTCATGATGTTCTCGCTCGCCGGCATTCCGCCGACCGTCGGCTTCTACGCGAAGCTCGCCGTGCTCGAAGCGACCATGAACGCGGGCCTCACGTGGCTTGCCGTGCTCGCCGTGGTTACGTCGCTGTTCGGCGCGTTCTACTACCTGCGTATCGTCAAGCTGATGTACTTCGACGCACCGCAGGACGAAGCACCGATCGAGAGCCACGCATTGAACCGCGGGCTGCTCACGCTCAACGGCGTGGCGGTGCTCGTGCTGGGCATCATTCCTGGCCCGCTGATGTCGATCTGCCTGCAGGCTGTCACGCATACGCTGCCGCTCTGATGTCAGCAGCGGGCTGGTTCATCGTGCTGTTGGCGCTCGCGGGCGCCAACCTGCCGTTCCTCAACCAGCGATTGTTCGGCGTGGTGCCGCTTCGCGCACCGAAGAAGAGTGCGTGGATTCGCATCGCTGAAATGATCGTGTTGTACTTTGTGGTCGGTACGTTCGGCTTCCTGCTGGAGGCGCGCGCCGGCAATCGTTTTGACCAGGGCTGGCAGTTCTACGCGATCACCTTCAGTCTTTTCGTCGTGTTCGCGTTTCCCGGCTTCACCTGGCAATATCTCGTCAAACGCCGCCCGGCGTGACGCGCGTGGCCGGCCCGCGGCCGGCACGCGCGGTGCGACCCGCAGTCCGGCCGCAGTCTGGCCGGTTTCACTTCAAGCGGCGCGCGCGCGGCTTCCAGATTTTCCTGAGCACCCACGAGGCTGACTATGGCTGAACATCATCAACACGACCCGGCGCTCGCCGAGACGTGCGTGGAAAGCACGACGCTCTACGCCGGTAATTTTCTTACCCTGAAGCGCGACACCGTTGCGCTGCCGGACGGCAAGCATGCGACGCGCGAGTTCGTGCAGCATCCTGGCGCGGTGATGGTCATCCCGCTGTTCGACGACGGCCGCGTGCTGATGGAGCGCCAGTACCGCTATCCGCTCTCGCGTGTGATGACCGAATTCCCGGCAGGCAAGCTCGATCCGCAGGAGGGCGCGCTCGCCTGTGCGATCCGCGAGCTCAAGGAGGAGACGGGCTATACGGCGCGCGAGTATGTCTATCTCGCGCAGATCCATCCCGTGATCTCGTACTCGACCGAGTTCATCGACATTTACCTCGCACGCGGGCTGACCGCGGGCGCGGCGCAACTCGACGACGGCGAGTTTCTCGAAACCTTCACGGCGAGGGTTCCGGAACTGCTCGAATGGGTGCGCACGGGCAAGATCACCGACGTGAAGACGATCATCGGCACGTTCTGGCTCGAAAAGGCGCTGTCGGGCGCGTGGCCGCTCGCGAACGCTGAGCAGGGCTGACACGCTACCCGGCAGCGAATTCCTGAGCAGCGGCGGCCCTTGTGGCCGCCGTTGTCGCTTCTACGCGCACCCCAAGCGCAGGTACACCTGAAGCACCTTCAGCGCGCCCGCCCGCGCGGCGCTACAATCGAACCCCCGGGAAAGTCCCGGTGGCTGGCCGCAGGAATTTTTTCGAACGGTCGTTCACAAATTTACGATTTGCGCTAAACTCATCGCAAGCCTCGATTCCCCATGAAGGTCCTCGATTTACAGTGTCCAGACGGCCATCGGTTTGAAGGCTGGTTCGCCTCGGTTGACGACTTCGAGTCGCAACTGTCCCGCAAGCTGGTCGAATGTCCGATGTGCGGCGCCACCCATGTGACCCGCTTGCCGTCCGCGCCCCGGCTGAACCTGTCCGGCGCGAGCGAAACGCCGAAAGCGTCGCCGCACGAGCAGGCGGCGCAATGGCAGGCGCATGCGATGCGTGTGATCCGCGAGGTCCTCGAGAAGACGGAGAACGTAGGCGACCGTTTCGTCGAGGAGGCGCGGCGCATTCACTACAACGAAGCGCCGTCGCGCAACATCCGTGGAGTCGCTTCCGCGGACGATGCGCAAGCTCTCGTCGAAGAAGGCATCGATGTGATGCCGCTGCCGGTTCCGGCCGCGTTGAAGGGTCCGCTGCAATAACGCCATGCGGGTCTTCGCCGCGGCGCGGGGGAAACGCTCCGCACCGGCCGCGGCCAGGAGACATTGCGCATGGATCTGGACTACACCCCCGCTGACGACGCATTCCGCGCCGAAATCCGCGCCTGGCTCGAGGCCAATCTGCCTCAAGCGATGCGCGACAAGGTTCTCAACCACAAACGCCTCTCGCGCGACGACATTGCCAACTGGCACAAGCTGCTAGGCAAGAAGGGCTGGTCCGCGCCCGCGTGGCCCGCGCAATGGGGTGGCCCAGGCTGGACCGAAGCGCAACGCCACATCTGGGACGCCGAGTGCGGACGCATCGGCGCGCCGCCGGTGCTGCCCTTCGGCGTGTCGATGGTCGCCCCCGTGCTCATGAAGTACGGCAACGAGGCCCAGAAGCGCCGCTATCTGCCGCGCATCCTTTCCGGTGAAGACTGGTGGTGTCAGGGGTACTCCGAACCGGGCTCGGGATCGGACCTCGCATCGTTGCGTACACGCGCAGTTCGTGAAGGCGATCACTACGTCGTGAACGGGCAGAAGACCTGGACCACGCTCGGCCAGCACGCCGACATGATGTTCTGCCTCGTGCGCACCGATCCTGCGGCCAAGAAGCAGGAAGGCATCTCGTTTCTCCTCATCGACATGAAAACGCCCGGCATCACCGTGCGTCCGATCATCACGCTCGATGAAGACCATGAGGTCAACGAAGTCTTTTTCGAAGACGTGAAGGTGCCGGTCGAAAATCTCGTCGGTGACGAGAACCGCGGCTGGACTTACGCGAAGTATCTGCTCGGCCACGAGCGCACGGGCATCGCGCGCGTGGGCGCGTCGAACCGCGAGCTCGCCTTCCTCAAGGGCGTTGCGCTCAGGCAGAAGAAGCATGGCAAACCGCTGCTCGAAGATCCCGTATTCGCGGCGCGCGTGGCCGCCGTCGAAATCGAGCTGATGGCGCTGGAAGTGACCGCCGAGCGCGTGATCGCGAGCGCGGAGGGCGGACGCGGCCCCGGTCCCGAAGCGTCGATGCTCAAGATCAAGGGTACGGAGATCCAGCAGGCGCTGACCGAGCTGATGGTCGACGCGGTCGGCCCGCTTGCAGCGCCGTTCGACCCGGCCTACCTCGAGGGCGAGCACGAACACGCGGCCGGCGGCGACGACGACGCGGCCCCGCTCGCGGCGTACTACTTCAACTATCGCAAGACGTCGATCTACGGCGGGTCGAACGAAATTCAGAAGAACATCATCTCGCAGATGATTCTGGGGATTTGAGGAGCGGCGCCATGAACTTCAATTTCACCGAAGAACAACAGCAACTCGCCGACGCGCTGCGTCGCTATCTCGACAAGAACTACGGCTTCGAAGCACGCCAGGCGATCGTGAAGACACCGGCCGGCGTTTCGGACCAGCACTGGAACGCGTTCGTCGAACTGGGTCTGACCGCGCTGCCGGTGCCGGCGGCGCAGGGCGGCTTCGACGGCGCGCCATTCGACATGCTCGTCGTCATGCAGGAGCTGGGCCGCGCGCTCGTGGTCGAGCCGTACTGGGCAACCGCGGTGGGCGTCGAGGCGCTCAAGCTCGCGGGCGGTGCGGCCGAAGCGGAAAACGCAGCGCTGCTCGAACGCGTCGCCTCGGGCGAGATCAAGCTCGCTGCCGCGTTCCACGAGCCGCAGTCGCGCTACGACCTGTTCTCGCTGGATACACAGGCGAAGGAGACGGGCGACGGCTTCGCGCTCACCGGCACGAAATCGGTCGTGCAGCACGGCGCCCAGGCCGACCACTGGATCGTGCCGGCGCGCTTCGCGGGTGAGGTTGCGCTCTTCGTCGTGGCGCGCGATGCGCACGGTGTCGAGGTGGGCGATTACCGCACGATCGACGGCCAACGCGCTGCGACGCTGACCTTCAACGAAGCGCACGCGCGCCGTCTTGGCGACGCGCACACCGGCGCGGCGACATGGGAGAAGATTGCCGACTACGCCACGTTTCTGCTATGCGCGGAAGCCGTGGGAACCATGGACGCGCTCAACCACGCCACGGTCGAATACACGAAGACGCGTCAACAGTTCGGCGTGCCGATCGCGCGCTTCCAGGCGCTGCAGCACCGTATGGCAGAGATGCTGATCCACGCCGAGCAGGCCCGCTCGCTGACTTACCTGGCCGCCGCGCGTTACAGTAGCGAGTCGGCCGAAGAGCGGCGCCGCGCGATCTCGGCAGCGAAGGTGCGCGTGGGGCAGGCGGCGCGTTTCATCGGCCAGCAGGCCGTGCAGCTGCACGGCGGCATGGGCGTCACCAACGAAGTGGCGGCCGCGCATCTGTTCAAGCGTCTGGCGATCATCGAAACGACGCTCGGCGATGTCGATCACCACCTCGAACGCTTCGCATCGCTGCCCGGTTTCGCGCAGGCAGCAGCGTAACGCGTGGCGGCAGCAGGCAACAACAGGGCAACATCGGCGGAGAAAACGGATGGGCGTGAGTTACGAAGATCTCGAAGTGGGCAAGCGCTATGTGGTCGGTTCGCACACCTTTGGGCGTGACGAGGTGGTGCAATTCGCGGAGCAGTTCGATCCGCAACCATTCCACATGAGCGAGGCGGGCGGCGAGGCGTCGATGTTCGGCGGGCTCGTCGCGAGCGGCTGGCATACCTGCTCGGTCATGATGGGCATGCTCGTACGCAACTTTCTCAAGGACTCGACCTCGATGGGCTCGCCCGGCGTCGACGAGATTCGCTGGCTCAAGCCCACGCGCGTGGGCGACACGCTGACGATGACGAACGCGATCCTGAGCAAGCGCGTCTCGGCGAGCAAGCCCGATCGCGGTATCGTCGAAACGCAGTGGGAAGGACACAACCAGCACGGCGAGCTGATCGTGACCGTGCGTTCGAAGGCACTGTTCGGCCTTCGCCATCCAGGGAGCGTAGCGTGAGCGAAAGCGATGTCATGCAGATTGCCGACGCGGCGGGGTTGCGCGTGCTGATCGGCGCAGGGCCGCTCGTGAGCGGCTGGCGCGAGGTGAGCGAGGCGGACGTGCACGGTTTTGCCAACGCCACGGGCGACCACCAGTGGATCCATATCGACGCCGAACGTGCGCGCCGCGAGTCGCCGTTTGGCGGCCCGATTGCGCACGGCTTTCTCACGCTTTCGCTGATTCCCGTGCTGCTCGGAGCAACGCTGCACATGCGTCAGCGCATGGGCGTGAACTACGGGCTCAACCGCGTGCGCTTCACGCAGCCGGTGCCCGTGGGCGCGAAGGTGCGTGCACGCATCGCGGTGAAAGAAGTGAGCGACGTGGAGGGCGGCGGCGTGCAAGTCGTGTGGGATGTGAGCATCGAGCGTGAAGGCAGCGAGCGGCCCGCATGCGTGGCCGAGTTCATCACGCGGCACTACTTCTAGTTTGATTGCGTGCTCAACGAAAAGGGGCGCTCCGTTGCACGGCGGGCGCCCCTTTGGTTTTGCGCGGATTTCCGCGTAATGCGTTAGTGTCTGGCGTACTGCGTCGCGCCGAACAGCATCTCCTTCGCCTTCTCATCCATGAGCGGCTTGCGCGCATTGGCGAGCACTTCCACGCCGCGCTTGACCGCCGGCCGCGCGGCGATCGTTTCGTGCCAGCGCTTCACGTTGGGCAGCGAATCGAGATCGATGCCCTGGTTTTGCCAGGAGCGCGTCCACGGGAATGCGGCGATATCCGCGATGGTGTACTCGTCCCCGGCCAGATACTCGGTCTTTTCCAGCTGCGTTTCCATCACGTTGTAGAGCCGCTTCGCCTCGTTCGTGTAGCGATTGACCGCATACTCGATCTTCTCGGGCGCGTAGATGCGGAAGTGGTGCGCCTGGCCGAGCATGGGGCCGAGACCGCCCATCTGGAACATCACCCATTGCAGCACGTCGTAGCGCGCCGCGAGGTCTTCAGGCATGAAGCGGCCGGTTTTCGCGGCGAGATAGATCAGGATCGCACCCGACTCGAACAGCGAGAACGGCTGGCCGTCGGCGCGGCGCGGGCCTTCGGAGTCGGTAATGGCGGGAATCTTGTTGTTCGGGCTGATGGCGAGGAATTCGGGCTTGAACTGGTCGCCCGCGCCGATATCGACCGGATGCACCCGGTATTCGAGGCCGGTTTCCTCGAGCATGATATGGACTTTGTGACCGTTCGGCGTGGCCCAGCTGTAGACGTCGATCATCGTGGCTCCTTGGCACCATGAAAGAAGGCGCCGCGAAAGTCTGGATAGTCTTGCGCGACGCCCGATCTGGCGCAAATTAGCATAGATCGGCGTCGCTCGCAGAGGGCGCAAGAGCGCCCCTGCTGCGCTTGTGGACTTACGTGGACTCGCGCGGACTTACGAGCGCGTGACCGGCATTTCCACGCGCGATGCCGCGCCCGCGTCCATATGGCGAGCGAGTTCGAGCTTGGCGATGGCGTTGCGGTGCACTTCGTCGGGGCCGTCCGCGAAGCGCAGCGTGCGCGCCGAAGCGTACGAGTACGCGAGCGGGAAGTCGCCGCTCACGCCCGCCGCGCCGTGCACCTGCATGGCCCAGTCGATCACCTGGCAGGCCATGTTCGGCGCCACCACCTTGATCATGGCGATCTCGCCGCGCGCGCCCTTGTTGCCGACGGTGTCCATCATGTACGCGGTCTTGAGCGTGAGCAGGCGGGCCTGCTCGATCATGCAGCGCGCTTCGGCGATGCGCTCCTGCGTGACCGTCTGCTGGGCGACCGCCTTGCCGAACGCCACGCGGGAGAGGGCGCGTTTCGCCATGAATTCGAGCGCGCGTTCCGCGAGGCCGATGAGACGCATGCAGTGGTGAATGCGGCCCGGTCCGAGCCGCCCTTGCGCGATCTCGAACCCGCGGCCTTCACCGAGCAGAATGTTCGAAGCCGGCACGCGCACGTTTTCGAGCGAGATCTCCATATGGCCGTGCGGCGCGTCGTCGTAGCCGAACACGGTAAGCGGGCGGCGCACGGTGATGCCGGCTGTGTCAGAGGGCACGAGGATCATCGACTGCTGAGCATGGCGCGGCGCATCGGGATCGGTCTTGCCCATCAGAATGTAGATCGCGCAGCGCGGGTCGCCCGCGCCCGACGACCACCACTTCGTGCCGTTGATCACGTAGTCGTCGCCATCGCGCTCGATGCGCGTCTGGATGTTCGTCGCGTCCGACGAGGCCACGTCGGGCTCGGTCATCAGGAAGGCAGAGCGGATCTGCCCTGCCAGCAGCGGCGTGAGCCATTGCTGCTTGTGCGCCTCGCTGCCATAGCGCTCGATGGTTTCCATGTTGCCGGTGTCGGGCGCGCTGCAGTTGAATACTTCAGGCGCCCAGTGCACGCGGCCCATGATCTCGCACAGCGGCGCGTATTCGAGGTTCGTGAGACCCGCGCCGCGTTCGGAGGCGGGCAGGAACAGGTTCCATAGCCCGGCCGCGCGAGCTTTTTCCTTCAACTGCTCGACGATCTCCGTCGGCACCCACGCATTGCCGTTCGCGCGATTGCGCTCGACTTCCTCGTGGAAGATGGCTTCGTTCGGATAGATGTGTTCGTCGAAGAACGCGAGCAGTTTCTCGCGCAGGGCCTGCACTTTCGGGGAGTAATCGAAATTCATCGGTGACCTCGCAATGCGATGCAGTGACAGTGAAAAGTGAGTCGTTCTCGAACGGGGTTTCAGCGCACCTTCTGCGCGTAGCGCCAGGCGAGTTCCGCCATGGGCCTCGCGCGGCGGCCGGCGTCGATGGCCTGCGCGCTCGCGGCTGTGCCGTCCACGACGCGTTTCATGATGCCCTGCAGGATCGCCGCGATCCGGAACATGTTGTACGCAAGATAGAAGTTCCAGTCGCCGCGAATCTCGAGGCCGGTGCGCTCGCAATAGCGCGCAACGTACTGCGCCTCGTCGGGTATGCCGAGCGCCTGCCAGTCGAGGCCGGCAATGCCGCGAAACTGCGCGGGATCGACGTGCCAGGCCATGCAGTGATACGAGAAGTCGGCGAGCGGGTCGCCGAGCGTGGAGAGCTCCCAGTCGAGCACGGCCAGCACGCGCGGCTCGCTCGGATGAAAGATCAGGTTGTCGAGCCGGTAGTCGCCATGCACGACCGATACGCGCGAGCCCGCATCGTCGGGCATGTGCTGCGGCAGCCATTCGATCAGGTGATGCATGGCGTCGATGCGCTCCGTTTCCGAGGCCTGATACTGGCGGCTCCAGCGATCGATCTGGCGTGCGAAATAATTGCCTGGCTTGCCGAAGTCAGCGAGGCCCACGGCGTTGGGCGTCACGTTGTGGAGCGCCGCGATCACACGGTTCATCTCGTCGTAGATCGCGCCGCGCTGCTCGCGCGTCATCCCGGGCAGCGACTGGTCCCAGAGCACGCGCCCCTCGACGAACTCCATCACGTAGAACGCGCGGCCGATCACCGCCTCGTCGTCGCAGAGCGCGAGCATCTTTGCGACCGGGACATCGGTTGCGGCGAGCGCATCCATCACGCGGTATTCGCGTTCGATCGCGTGCGCGGACGGCAGCAGCTTCGCCTTGGGTCCTGGCTTCGCGCGCATCACATAGGTGCGGCCGGGGGTGACGAGCTTGAACGTCGGGTTCGACTGGCCGCCGGCGAACTGCTCGATCGTGAGGGGGCCCTGGAAGCCTTCCACGTGAGCGGCGAGCCAGGCGCTCAGCGCTTCGGTGTCGAAGCGCTGGCGCTCGGCAACCGGGCGCGTGCCTTCGAACGCCGAGTAGTCGGGGCGCGTTTGCGCGTTGTTTTTCGTGTCTCCATCCGGGGTGGCTTGCGCCATATGCGTCTCCCTTCTCCTGATTCTCCTGTGGGTCGCCGCGCGTCAGCCGCGCGGTCTATAGCGCAGGTATTGCGCGTACAGCATCTCCATCGTCGTGTTGCGGGTGTCGCGATGCAGCGGTGAGGGCGGAGCGTAGTTGAGCATGCGCACGACCCAGTCTCGCGGCGCGGCGCCGACATCGAGTGCGTTGATGCAGCCCGTGGCCTGCGCGAGATGGCCGAAGAATGCGCGTCCGCCCGCCGTGATTGCATGCGAGAGAATCGCGCGGTTCACGCCGCCGTGCAGCACGAGCAGCGCCGAGTCCCACGTGAGGTCGGCGCGCAGCGCATCGAGCGGCGGCAGCACGCGGTCGAGCAGCTCGCCGATGGTCTCGCCGCCGAGAAAGCGCGTGTCTTCCGGCACGATGCCGTCGAACACGCGCAGAAAGGCGTTTTCGACTTCAGCGGGAGGAATGGCGGCGAGACGACCGCCGCGAATCTCCTCCCACGCGCTCTGCACTTCGAGTTCGATCGACTGACCGCTTGCCGCGAGCACGCGCTGCGCGGTCTCGACCGTGCGGCGCAGTCCGCTGACGATCACGCGGTCGAAACGCACCCCCTGCAAGGCGAACGCTGCGCCGGCGGCGGTGGCCTGGGCGCGGCCGTTTTCGTTGAGCGGCACGGTGTCCGGGTCGATTGCGCGACCGGTCTCGTCGAAGTAGGTGACGTCGCCGTGACGCATCACGTAGAGGCGCCGGCGCGCGGGCAACGGGTACTCGGTCATGGGTGTGTCGCTCGTGCGGATTGAAGCCGGTTCACTTGTAGACAGGGGCGCGTTTTTCGAGGAACGCGGTAATGCCTTCGAGGCCGTCGCGGTGATGCAGCGACGCGACGAAACTGTCGCGCTCCGCAGCGAGCTGTGCTTCAAGCGGCTGCGCGTCGGCGACGTTCGTCAAACCCTTGATGCGCGCCACCGAATTCGGCGAGATCTTCGCGAGTTCGTCGGCCCAGGCAAGCGCCGTATCGAGCGCCGATTGCGGCTTCGAGAGCCGGTTCACGACGCCCAGTTCCGCGAGACGCGCCGCGCCGATCGGCTTGCCTTCCGCCATCAGCTCGAACGCGAGGGCGCGCGGCAGCGAGCGCGCGAGGAACCACGAACCGCCGCCATCGGGCGTCAGGCCTACGCGCGAATAGGCCATGACGAACTTCGCATCGTCGGCGGCGACGAGCAGGTCGGCGGCGAGTGCGAGCGAGAAGCCCGCGCCGGCGGCCGCGCCTTCCACGGCCGCGATGATCGGCTTGCTCGACTGGCGCATCGCGGTGACCCACGCAGCGAGCATGTCGATGCTGGCGGCCTGCACCGACGGGTCCTTCGCGCGGTTTTCGAGCAGGCGGTTGAGGTTGCCGCCCGCACAGAAGAAGTTGTCGGCGCCGGTGAGGACGATTGCGCGCAATGACGAGTCGCGCTCGGCGGCGTCGAAGGCTTCGACAGCAGCGGCGTACATGTCGGGATGCAGCGCGTTGCGTGCGCCGGGGTTCGACAGCGTGAGGACGAGTGTCGATTCGTGGCCTTGCGGGCGGGTGCTGAGGAGTTCGGCGCTCATTGCGGTGCCTCGTTCGATGCGTTGATGTCTGCTGCGTCTGCTTGCGTCAGCGAAAGGCCTAGCTGCGCGCGGCGCGCGAGCCACGGCGACGGGCGATAGCGCGGATCGCCGAGCACGGTGTGGATGTTGCGCAGGATCGTGAGGATCGTGCGCGCGCCCAGCGCGTCGCCGAGCGCGAGCGGGCCGCGCGGGTAGCCGAGACCCAGCGTAACCGCGAGGTCGATGTCACGGGGCGTGGCGATTTGTTTTTGCGCGATGTCGCAACCGATGTTGACGATCGTCGCGACGATACGCTGCGCGACAAAGCCCGTCGAATCGCGGATCACGGTGACCGGCACGCCGTCGGCGGCGAAGAGCGCGTGGCCCGCGTCGCGGGCTTCGCGCGTGGTGGCGGGCGTCGTCATCAGCGTGCGGCGCTTCGCGGTGTCGAGCGGGAACAGCGTGTCGATGGCGACGACGCGGCTCGCGTCGAGCTGCTCGTCGAGCGCGGCGGTCGTGGCGTCGAGGCCGAGCGGCGCGACGACGATCAGCGAACCGGCTGCCGGCGTATCGCTTTCGTCGACGGCCACACCCGCTTTTACTGCGAGCGCGAGCACGGCGTCACGCGCGGCGGCGTTGCGGCGGCTCACCCAGACGCGCGCAGGCAGCGCCGTGGGCGCTGCGGGCTCATCGGGCGCCTGCTGCTTGCCATCGACATAGCGATAGAAGCCTTCACCGGCTTTGCGGCCAACGAGCCCGCCTGCGAGCCGCACACCCGTGATGGGGGAGGGCGTGAAGCGCGGCTCCTCATAGAACTGGTGATAGATCGACTCCATCACCGGATGCGAGACATCGAGGGCGGTGAGGTCGAGCAACTCGAACGGTCCGAGGCGAAAGCCAGCCTGTTCGCGCATGATGCGATCGATCTCGACGAAGCTCGCTACGCCTTCGCCCGCCACGCGCAGGCCTTCGGTATTCATGCCGCGGCCCGCGTGATTGACGATGAAGCCGGGCATGTCCTTCGCGCGCACTGGCGTGTGGCCCATGCGGCGCGCGAGCGCCATGAGCGCGTCGCCGGCGGCGGGATCGCTGCGCAGGCCGTCGATCACTTCGACCACCTTCATGAGCGGCACGGGGTTGAAGAAGTGATAGCCCGCCACACGCGATGCATCGCTGCACGCGGCAGCGATGGCGGTAATGGAAAGCGAAGAGGTGTTCGAAACGAGCAGGCAACGCTCGCTCACCACGCTTTCGAGCTCGCGAAAGAGCGTGCGCTTGGCCTCGAGATTCTCGACGATCGCCTCGATCACGAGATCGCAGACCGCGAGTTCATCGATCGTATGCGCGCCGCTCACGCGTTCGAGCGCGGCGTTGGCGGCAGCCTCATCGAGCTTGCCTTTTGCCGCGAGTTTCGCGAAGGTGTCGGCGAGATAATCGCGCGCGGCGGCGACCGCCTGCGGGTTCGTGTCGTAGAGGCGCACCGCGAGGCCTGCCTGCGCGGCGATCTGGGCGATGCCGCGGCCCATCGCGCCGGTGCCGACGATGCCGATTGTCTCAATGTTGAAATGATGTGAAGTCATTGGAAGCCTGGCTCCATGATTGGCCTAGAATAGCACGGTCGTACAATTTTATGAAAACGGTCCGGCAGTTCCGAAAAGGGAGCTGCCTCTCTGAAGGAGGCAACGAGGATGATCAAGCTGCACGGTTTCGCGCTTTCGAATTACTACAACAAGGTCAAGCTTCTGCTGCTCGAGCACGGCATCGCGTTCGAGGAGCTGCCGAACAAGCTGCCGCTCGAAGAGGCGCAGCTCGCGCAGTCGCCGGCCGGCAAGGTGCCTTATATCGAAACGGAGCAGGGCTTTTTGTGCGAGTCGGAAGTGATCGTCGAGTATCTGGCAGCGCGCTTTCCAGAGAAGCACATTTTCGCGGCGGATCCGTGGCAGGCAGCGAAGGAGCGCGAACTCATCGTTTTCATCGAAACGCATCTGGAGTTGAACGCGCGTGAGCTGTATGGCGAGGCGTTCTTCGGCAGCAAGGTGACGGACGAGGTCAAAGCGACCATGGAAAAGCGGCTGCGCCGTTACGTGGCGGCCTTCAGGCGGATCGCGAAGTTCGCGCCTTACGTGGCGGGCGAGCAGTTCGGCGTGGCCGATGCGGCGGCGTTCGTGAGCCTGCCGCTCGTGGGCCGCGCGACGCAGGCCGTCTACGGTAGCGATTTCCTCGCCGACGTGGGTATCGACTGGAAAACGTATATCAAGCTGATCGGTGAACGCCCGACGGCGCAGCGCGTCAACGCGGACCGCAAGGCGTATATCGAGGCGAACTCGTAAGCGTTGCGGCGTTTTGCACGTTGTTGCGCGCGATGATCGGGAACGCACTGCCGTTCGTGGATTCATCGCGCGCGCACGACATCAGAGCCGCGCAAGCCGCTCGAGCGCGGTCGCGAGCGTGCTTTCCTGCTTGGCGAAGCAAAAGCGCACGACGCCCGATTCGTGCGCCTCGTGATAGAACGCCGACACCGGAATGGCGGCCACGCCGATCTCCGCAGTGAGCCACTTCGAGAATTCCGCTTCGGGCAGATTGCTGATCGCCGAATAATCCACGCACTGGAAGTAGGTGCCTTCGCACGGCAGCAGCTTGAAGCGCGTGTTGGCGAGGCCGGCGCGGAAGAAGTCGCGCTTCTTCTGGTAGAACGCGGGCAGTTCCAGATACGGCTTCGGATCGCGCAGATACTGCGCCAGGCCGAACTGCATCGGCGTGTTCACGGTGAACACGTTGAACTGGTGCACCTTGCGGAACTCGGCGGTGAGCGGCGCGGGCGCGGCGACATAGCCGACCTTCCAGCCCGTCACGTGATAGGTCTTGCCGAAGCTCGACACGATGAAGCTGCGCGCGGCCAGCTCCGGATAGCGCGCCACGCTTTCGTGCGGCTGGCCGTCGTAGACCATGTGCTCGTAGACCTCGTCGGAGAGGATCAGCACGTTGGTGCCCCGCACGATCTCCTCGAGCTTTTGCATGTCCTCGGCGCGCCACACTGTGCCCGTGGGGTTGTGCGGCGTATTGATGAGGATGAGGCGCGTTTTCGGCGTGATGGCCGCGGCGAGGCGGTCGAACGCAATCGCGTAGTCGGGCGCTTCGAGCGTCACGAACACGGGCTTGCCGCCCGCCAGTTCGATCGACGGCAAATAGCTGTCGTAGGTCGGCTCGACCACGATCACTTCGTCGTCCGCGTGCACGGTCGCGAGAATCGCCGTGAGGAGCGCTTGCGTGGCGCCGGCCGTCACCGTGATCTCGCTATTGGCGTCGTAGCGGCGGCCGTACACGTGCTCGATCTTGTCCGCGATCGCTTCGCGTAGCGCGGCGATGCCTGCCATCGGCGGGTACTGGTTGTGACCCTCGCGCATGGCTTGCGAGACGGCGTCGACGATGCGCCCGTCGCAATCGAAGTCGGGAAAGCCCTGGCCCAGGTTGACCGCGCCCTTTTCGGCGGCGAGCGCGCTCATCACGGTGAAGATCGTCGTGCCGACGTTCGGCAGACGCGACGGAAAAGAGGGCGCGAGCAGGGTGTCCTGCGAATTCTGCGTGGGATGCGGTGCGTTCATGTCGCGGGCGGGAGTCGGGCGTTGGGTTGGGTCAAAGTCCGATTGTAGGCAAATCGGCACCGCTGCGGTGGTCAGGCCGGGCGCGCACGCCGTGATGCAGGGGCATCACGCCTGCGCTGCTTGAGCAGCGCTTTGCACGCATTCGGCGACGAAGGCGTCGGGCGTTGCGATGCGAAAGCCAAAGTCGCGCGCCACGCGCTTCGCGAGCTTGAGCACCGCGCGGTCCTTCGAGACGAGCCACCGTGCGCCGCTTGCGCGCGCCAGTTCGAGAAACTTCTGGTCGTCGCGGTCGCGGCATTGGGGCAGGGGCCGCGCGTCGGCGGCAAGCCCGGGCAGCTCGATCAGTTCGACGAGGCCGGCCAGCGCCGCGAGCGCGTCCGCTTTCGTGACGCCGCGGCCAGCGAACTGCGGATAGTCGAGCACGTGGGCCAACTCGGCCTGGCAACGCGCGTCGATCAGCGCCTGGATCGCGCCGCGCTCGAGCGCCGCGCGAATGGGGCGCGTGTGCGCGTCGTCGAACACGAGGATATCGAGCCAGACATTCGAGTCGAGAACCACGGGGAGCGCGCGAGCGGCGGCGGGCGAGAGGGATGCTGCGGTTGGGGGCGTGAGGCCGGTCATTCGTGAATTCGCTACAATCGGGCTTTCGCCTTTGAACATCGGCACATCGTGCCTGCAAGCCTCTATGATAATCGTTCTGTCGCCGGCCAAATCGCTCGACTATGACACGCCGGCGCACATCGAAGCCCACACTATCCCCGATTTCGTCGACGACGCAGCCGAGCTGATCGCGGGCTTGCGCCGCCTCTCGCCGCAGCAGATCGGTTCGCTCATGAGCATTTCCGACCCGCTCGCGCGCCTGAATTTCCAGCGCTACGCCGACTGGTCGAAGCAGTTCAGCCAGACCAACGCGAAGCAGGCCGTGCTCGCGTTCAACGGCGATGTCTACGAAGGCTTCGACGCGAAGTCGCTCTCGTCGGCGGATCTCGACTATGCGCAACAGCATGTGCGTGTGCTCTCCGGGCTCTATGGCCTGCTGCGTCCGCTCGACCTGCTGCAGCCTTATCGTCTGGAAATGGGCACGCGTTTCGAAAATGCGCGCGGCAAGGATCTCTACGCGTTTTGGGGCGAGCGCATCACGCACGCGATCAATGCGCAGATCGAGCACAACCAGGCGAAAGTGGCGAAGGGTGCGCGCGTGCTGGTGAACTGCGCGTCGAACGAGTACTTCAAGGCCGTGAAGCCGAAGAAGCTCGCCGCGCCTGTGATCACGCCGGTATTCGAAGACTGGAAGGGTGGGCGCTACAAGATCATCAGCTTCCACGCGAAGCGCGCGCGCGGCTTGATGGCGCGTTATGCCGTCGAGAACCGCGTGGCGGAGCCCGAGGCGCTCAAGGCGTTCGATGTGGAAGGCTACGCGTTCGATGCGGATGCATCGAACGATTCGACCTATGTATTTCGTCGGCGCATCGCCGAGTAAATGAACAAGCAAGCGGGAAGGAAAACACCATGACGATTGCCATCTCCAGCCATTTCGATGCGGGCGCGATCGAGGTCCTGTCGTGCGAGCGCGCCGACGACATCCGTCTGCGCGTGCGAGCGGATAACCAGTCCGAGTTCGCGCAATGGTTCTACTTCCGCCTCTCGGGCGCGCGCGGCGAACGTTGCGTGATGACGTTCGAGAACGCGTCGGCCTGCGCATTTCCCGAGGGCTGGCGCGACTACCAGGCCGCGGCGAGCTACGACCGCGTGAACTGGTTCCGCGTGCCGACCTCGTATGACGGGAAGGAACTCGTCATCGACCACACGCCCGACTTCGACAGCATCTACTACGCGTACTTCGAGCCGTATAGCGAAGAGCGTCACTCGGAGTTCCTCGGCGCGCTTCAGCAACTGCCGCACGCCACACTGACGGAACTCGGCCAGAGCGTCGAGGGCCGCCCCATGTCGCTGCTCTCGCTTGGCATGCCGGGCGACACCGCGCCCGACGGCAAGCCCAAGAAGACGGTCTGGATCATCGCGCGCCAGCATCCGGGTGAGAGCATGGCCGAGTGGTTCGTCGAAGGGTTGGTCAAGCGGCTCGCCGGTTGGGGCGACTGGGCTGGCGATCCGGTCGCGCGCAAGCTTTACGACCGCGCCGTGTTCCATATCGTGCCGAACATGAATCCGGACGGCAGCGTGCACGGGAATTTGCGTACCAACGCCGTGGGCGCGAACCTGAACCGCGAGTGGATGGCGCCGGACGCGCAGCGTAGTCCCGAAGTGCTGGTCGTGCGCGATGCGATCGAAGCCACGGGCGTCGATCTCTTCTTCGACATCCACGGCGACGAGACGCTGCCCTATGTGTTCGTGGCGGGCTCGGAAATGCTGCCTGGCTTTACCGATCAGCAACGCGCGGAGCAGAAGGCGTTCATCGAGGCGTTCAAGGTGGCGAGCCCCGACTTCCAGGATCAGCACGGCTACGAGGCGAGCCGCTACCGCGAAGATGCGCTCAAACTCGCGTCGAAGTACATCGGCCATCGCTACGGCTGCCTGTCGCTCACGCTCGAGATGCCGTTCAAGGACAACGCCAATCTGCCCGACGAACGCGTAGGTTGGAACGGTGAGCGTAGCGCCGCGCTTGGCGCTGCGATGCTGCAGGCCATCCTGCATCACGTGGAGGCGTTTGCGTAACACGCGTCTTCACCGCGCAGACATCAAGAAAAGGGGGAAACGGCCAGGCCGTTTCCCCCTTTTTCGCGTCGAGAACACCGACGGGTTCAGTTGGCCGTCGTCTTCTTCTTTGAAGTCGCTTTTTTCGCAATGGATTTTGTCGTCGTCGATTTGCTGGACGACTTCGTGCTGCTCGTCGACGTTTTGTGGCTCGACTTGTTCGCAGGCGTTTTTTTCGAACCGTTGCCAGTGGCCTTCCTGGTCGAATGCTTGCCCTTTCCATGGGCGCCGCTCGACGCCGTGCCGCGCTCGCTGCGTGCGTGCGCCGGCGGGACCGGATCGTTCCAGCTGAACGCGAGCATCTGCTGCCCGACATAGCCGCAGCGAAACTTCAGGTCATAGGGCGAGTTGCCGCTTTCTTTGGGAATGCCGATGCCGTCGACTGTCACGATCGTATCGACCTTTACGCGCTGCTTGCCTTCGTCGAACGAGTCGTTCCACGGCGTCACGCTCGCGTGCGCGCTGTCGAACGAACTGGGCGGAAACTCGACGTGATCGAGCGCTTGCGATGTGCTTGCGACGAAGTCGCCGTGCGCCGCGCAGTCCGCGACTAGCGGGTCCGCGTGCATCTGGGTGACGAACTGCTTGACGAGATCGTTGTGTTGATCGAGTTGATCGGCCTGCGCGGCTGGCGCGGCGATGAGCATGAGGCTCGCGGCGCACGCCGCCAGTTGACCGGCTACGAACAACAGCCGGCGAGATGCATGGTTGCAGTCCATCTGCTTGCTAGGGATGAGGGGTGAGACGTCAGGCACCGTAAGATGCAGCCCAGCCAGCTTGAGTTCAATCCGGAAACAATTATTTTCTTCTGTCAGAGCAGTGGGATCGGCAGCAAGCGCTGCTGCGTATGCGCTTGCGGCCGAGCGCGACGTGCGGTCGCGCCGTCGCCACGTTGCTGGCGGTGGGGCGTCCGGCTGAGGCAGCGTTCAGGTTCGCGGGCCGCCCAGGCGATAGCGACGCACGTCGTACGTGGTGACCCAGGCCGGCCGGTAGACGGCGATCAGCGCCGTTGCCATACCTGTGAACCAGGCTTCGCCCGAAGCGAGTAGAAATACGCTGAATGCATAGCCTGCGGGCACGGTGATCGCCGATCCGCCGTTGAGCGCCACATGGGTGCCGAGCGCGAGATAGGCCGCCGCCGAAACAGCGATGGCTGGCGACACGAAACCCTGGCCGACGATGAACATGAAGAGGTTGCGCGGCAGCCACGCGGTGCAGGCGCGCTGCAGTAGCGCCGAAATCGCGACAGGGAAGGCGCCGAATATCAGGAAGGTGAGGGCGACGCCTTCCCAGGGGGCGTCGAAGACCAGTGCGGCGAGCCCGACGACGACGCCCATGGCGACGAGCGCGAGCCCCCAGTCGAATAGCGTGACCACGAGTGTGGCGCCGAGCAGGTGCAGCACGGTGCCGTCTTCGAGCCACGCATTACTTGCCCACAGCACGGAGATTGCGACGACGATCGCAAGCCACACGTGCTGGAGCGTGGCGTCCTGCAGACGCTTGAAGGGGTTCTTCCATAGCGCGAGCGCGAGCAGCCCCACGGTGACAACCCAGGCACCGATAGCAACCCAGAACGGAAGCGGCGTAAATAGGAACCCCATGTGCTTCATATTACTCGTTGGAAGGCGAGCCGTGTGCGCGAGCGAGCACCAGGGCTTCCTCCTCCGTGCTCTCACTGGCCTCGCCGACGTCGACGGGGCGCATCTGCTGCGCCGCGGCGAGGTCGCCATAGGGCGTCACTGGCTCCGCGGCGATGGGTAGGGGAGCCGCACTGTCGCCTGACAGCAACGGATAGCGATGCGCAAGAGCTTCGCGTGCGCGCAATGGCACCGGACCGTGCTCGCCGTGCCTGGGCTTCGCCGCACGCTCGCATTCTGCGCGCAACACCTGCAGCTGGTTCGCGAGCAACCCGTTGTAGATCGCGACGGCTGCCGCGCGATTGGGCGCGCCGAGCTGCTGAAAGATGCTTGTCAGATGGACTTTCACCGTGCCCTCGCTGATGCCGAGCGCTCTCGCGATCATCTTGTTCGTATTGCCCATATGGACGCAGCGAAGGATCTGCTCCTGTCGTGGTGACAGGTCCACCTTCGGACGTACCTTGCGGGCCTGTGCGGCGGCCTGGGCATCGCGCCGGGGCGGCAGCGGCCATGGCGTGCATGGACCGAGCACGTCGGCCGGCAGATGATCGCCACCAAGCATGATGAGTTCCAGAAACTTCACAATCAGGACGGAGTCCGTTGTGCGCCGGATGACGCCGCGGGCGCCTTCGTTGATGAGCGCGCGCACAGTCGTGGGCGTCTCGGCGCTGTCAACCAGTATGGCGACGGGCAAGCTGCGGTGCCGCATGACAAAGTGGCGCAGTTCGCCGGCACGGATGTCGTCGTGCCAGTCGATCACGATCAGGTTGGGGGTGAACCGTTGCAAGGCGCGCTCAGCGCTGCGCCAGTCCGGCGCATCATTGAAGCGTGCGCGACGGTCGATTTGTCTTAACAGCGCCTTGAGTCCTTCGCGCCTTTCGGCGTCCGGATTGAGTACAACGAACCGCATGGATATGCCCTCCTTTCGTAACGGCCTCTCGCAATATTGTGAAATGCGCACCGCTTCTACTCGGCGGTGAACCAGACCAGCAGCACCATGATGACAAAAAGGTTGCGCGCTGGCGGCCTGTCCAAAAGGCATAAGACATAGGGCAAAAAAAAGTCCCGCACACAGGCGGGACCGGGTAGGAATTTGGGCGTTGTCCTAGTGGAAATGTGGCTGTACGGGCTCAGCATCTTCTGGCATCTCGGCGTGGACGATCTCGCCGAGTGGATCCGCATAGAGCGGCACGCCGCAGTCATCGCAGTATTCCGGCTCGAAGCGGCCAGCGTGACGACGGATATCGGTGATGCCCGATTCCTTCAGCAGCGCAACGATCTCTTCGAGCGGACCGCTGCTGACACTCTCCTCGGTCGGCTCTTCGTCGATGTCGGCGTCGCCGTTCTCGCGGCCATAGAGCGGCCAGACCACGCCATACAGTACGTCATTGCTGCCGCGCTTCGTGAAGCCGATGCGGTATTCGTCGATACGGCGCTCGCCGAAGCCGGCGACGACGGCGCGCAAGTCCTGCGCACCCGCGCCGATCGTGTCGAGCAGATAGCGCACGGCGGTGCGGATCGTGTGCGGGCGCACGCGCTCGTCCGCGTCACGGCAGGCAGAGTAGTAGGCGTCCGGCAGCAGGCATTCGAACTCGCATCCTGGCATGACGACGGCAAGGTTGGCGCCGCCCTGGGTGGCCCATTGTTCCAGGCATTGACCGCGCTCGATGCGCGAGCCGTGTTCCTCTTCTTGCCAGCGGAAGAGCGGGGCGCCAACGGGCGCAGCGACGACGGCGAGCAGGAAACGCGGATCGGCGAGGATCGGCGACGTTTCCGGCAGTTCGCCCGAGCTGATTTTCGCCGGCGCGCCGCTCAATGCCGCCTGCGCAAGCTGTTGTGCGAGGCGCCAGGTTTCGACATGGTGGCGCGGCAACTGGTCGATGCTATAGAGATAGGGGGCCATCGCCACGCGCGTGCCGTTCGCCAGCACATGGGCCTGCAGATGGGTGCGCAGGGCGTCGGCGCCGTCGGCCTTCAGCGGGCCCGAAGGGATGACATAGCGCGTCCAGGCCAGCACCGGCGCGGCGACGAGCAGCGCCTCGTATTGCGCGCCGTCGTGTTCGACGATGAACGACTCGCTGTGCGTCTCCGCCATGTCGGCGAGCGCGCCGTAGGCGTCCGGATGATTCTGCTGCAGATGATCGAGCGCGGCGTCGAGTGTGGTCTGATTGCCGTTGCGCACGACCTTCGCTAGCAGCGTGTCGAGCTTTGCCTCCCAGAAGCGGTCTTCGGTGCGGCTGCCCGAGGCGAACAGGGCGAGCGAGAGGCCGACGAGTTTGTCGGCGTCAGGAGGAAGGCGTTTGGCGATTCGCGAGCGCATAAATCTGTGAGTTTGGGTGCAGAGAACCCCATATTCTAGTCGGTTCCGTGCGCGCCATCGGATTGGGCAGCAGGAGCGCACCGAATGGGCCCCGGTGCGATGCAGGATCGTCGTTGCTGCACAGCCGGAAGGCATCGACCGGAAGCACTATGACGACTGCGCTATGGAGCAGGCGAGCCATGGTCAGCCCGACTTTACTAGCCGGTCAAAAAACCGCTTGCAAGATGTCATCTGCGTGACTAGAATTCCGGTCTTTCGCGCTTTCGATGAAGGCGCGGGGAGACGGGAAGCCCGGGGCGAAAGCCTTGTGGCGACTGGGTCTGCGGGTGATTCGAAGTTGAGCGGCAGGTTGAACGAAGTAAAAAAACCTGTTGACAGATCGCCAGACAGTCTTCATAATCTCGTTTCTCTGCTGCTGACGCAGCAACGCAGAAAGAAGCCGGTAGTTGAGCAGTTTTAACGGCGCTTTCGCGATCGATCTTTAAAAATTTACAGCCGATAAGTGTGGGCGCTTGATGCGGTGGCGACCCGGCCTCGTTCTTCGGAATGAAGCCGGGAGCAGCAAAAGTATCAAGAGTCTCACACTAAAGTAAGTCAGGTTTTTGAATTTATTCAGAACCTGTCAGCTTTGAGTGAGCGACCGGTCTCGAGAGAGACCGAAAACAGTAACAGGTATTGAACTGAAGAGTTTGATCCTGGCTCAGATTGAACGCTGGCGGCATGCCTTACACATGCAAGTCGAACGGCAGCGCGGGAGCAATCCTGGCGGCGAGTGGCGAACGGGTGAGTAATACATCGGAACATGTCCAGTAGTGGGGGATAGCCCGGCGAAAGCCGGATTAATACCGCATACGATCTTTGGATGAAAGCGGGGGATCGCAAGACCTCGCGCTATTGGGGTGGCCGATGGCGGATTAGCTAGTTGGTGGGGTAAAGGCCCACCAAGGCGACGATCCGTAGCTGGTCTGAGAGGACGACCAGCCACACTGGGACTGAGACACGGCCCAGACTCCTACGGGAGGCAGCAGTGGGGAATTTTGGACAATGGGCGAAAGCCTGATCCAGCAATGCCGCGTGTGTGAAGAAGGCCTTCGGGTTGTAAAGCACTTTTGTCCGGAAAGAAATCCTGGTGGCTAATATCCGCCGGGGATGACGGTACCGGAAGAATAAGCACCGGCTAACTACGTGCCAGCAGCCGCGGTAATACGTAGGGTGCGAGCGTTAATCGGAATTACTGGGCGTAAAGCGTGCGCAGGCGGTGATGTAAGACCGATGTGAAATCCCCGGGCTTAACCTGGGAACTGCATTGGTGACTGCATCGCTGGAGTATGGCAGAGGGGGGTAGAATTCCACGTGTAGCAGTGAAATGCGTAGAGATGTGGAGGAATACCGATGGCGAAGGCAGCCCCCTGGGCCAATACTGACGCTCATGCACGAAAGCGTGGGGAGCAAACAGGATTAGATACCCTGGTAGTCCACGCCCTAAACGATGTCAACTGGTTGTCGGGCCTTCATTGGCTTGGTAACGTAGCTAACGCGTGAAGTTGACCGCCTGGGGAGTACGGTCGCAAGATTAAAACTCAAAGGAATTGACGGGGACCCGCACAAGCGGTGGATGATGTGGATTAATTCGATGCAACGCGAAAAACCTTACCTACCCTTGACATG